>DZBA01000376.1 GCA_022729775.1 Anaerolinea thermophila
TTTCACTCAAAACCGAAAATCTTGTACACGGATTACGCGGACACTTGCACCTGCGCGCAGTGCAGGTGTTGCACAGACAAAGACGGATAAATCTTAAAAAAATCCGTGAGAATCCGCGCCATCCGTCAAATCCGTGTACAAAAAAGTTTTTAATGAGCCAATCCCACGATAACTTGTAGGGTATTTTGCACAAAATTTAGGCGTCAGGTCTTTTAGGAGTTTATTATGTTACTCTCTGCAAATTCTTTATCGCTGAGTTACAACGGTCATAATGTGGTGGAAGGTTTTAATTTATCCATCGCGCCCAAAACGATTGTCGGCTTGATCGGACCGAATGGCTCCGGCAAGACGACCATTCTTCGCGCGTTGGCTGGTTTGATGGAACCCCGCGCGGGGACTGCGCTTGTGCAGGGACATCATGCCGCGCGGCTCAACAAACAAATCCGCGCGCGCAAAATCGGCTGGGTTCCGCAGCAGGAAAGCGCAGCCTGGCCCCTCACCGTCTCGGAAGTTGTCCGACTGGGACGCGCGCCGCATCGCGGCTGGCTTATGCCATTCACGAAAGATGACCTGGATATCGTCGAGTGCGCCCTTGCCCGCGCCGATTTGCTCGAACTGAAACATCGTCCGGTGAATAAATTATCCGGCGGGGAATTTCAGCGCGTGTTGATTGCGCGCGTGCTGGCGCAGGAACCCGAAGCGCTGCTGCTCGACGAACCCACTGCCAGTCTAGACGTTCATCATCAAGTGCAAGTGCTTGACCTCGTGCGCGGTCTGGTCAATGAAAAGGGATTATCTGTTGTGATGGCAATTCACGATTTGAATCTCGCCGCGCGTTATTGCGACCAATTGGTCTTACTGCATAACGGCAGGCAGGTCAGCGTGGGAACGCCGGAAGAAGTCTTGACTGCGGAAAATCTCCGCGCGGTGTTCCATGTCGAAGCAAAACTCTACCGCGACCCCTGGGGCGCGTGGGCTGTGAGTATGCGGCAGAATAATCCGTTACGGATTCCAACGTCTCCTGACGTTGGAGTATGTTGAATAAAAAGTATGTTGAATAAAATTCCAAAATCTGGAGATTTTGGAGTCCGTTTTTACATTCAAGGAAATTACCATGCCCGAAAACAAAAAAGGATTATTGATCGTCAACACCGGCAACGGCAAGGGAAAATCCACTGCCGCGTTTGGAATCCTCTTCCGCGCGTGGGGACGCGGAATGAAAATCTGCGTGATTCAATTCATCAAATCGGAGACGGGAAAATGGGGCGAAGTGAAAGCCGCGCAAAAACTCGGCGTTGAGTGGCACACCAGCGGCGACGGTTTTACGTGGAAGTCCAAAGACATGGATGAAACCACCGCGCGCGCGCTCAAGGGTTGGGAACTCGCGCAGGAAAAAATCGCCAGCGGCAATTATGATTTGGTCATCCTCGATGAATTTACCTATCCCCTGCATTACGGCTGGCTCGACGCGCAGCCCGTCCTCGATTGGATAAAAACAAACAAGCCGGAAAAAATGCACCTCATCATCACGGGACGCAACGCGCCCGAATCTTTAATCGAAATGGCTGACCTTGTGACCGAAATGACGGAAGTCAAACATCCGTATCAAAAGGGAATTCAAGGACAGGCGGGAATCGAGTTCTAATGAATGGACTTCCGCGCATTGTGATTGCCGCGCCATCCAGCGGCAGCGGCAAGACCACCATCACCGCAGGCATCATGTCCGCGCTTGCAGAGCGTTACCGCGCGCAGGGATTCAAAGTCGGTCCCGATTACATTGACCCCGGCTATCACACCGCCGCAACGGGACGCATCTCGCGCAACCTCGACACGTGGATGGTTGAAAAAAATCAGGTGAAAAATATTTTCGCGCGCGCGGGACAAAACGCGGACGTATGCGTCATCGAAGGCGTGATGGGACTCTTCGACGGCTATGACGGACTGACCGAACGCGGCAGCACCGCAGAGGTCGCCAAACTTTTATCCGCGCCGGTGATTTTGGTCATTGACGCAAAGAAGATGGCGCGCAGCGCGGCGGCAATTGCGTTGGGCTTCCGCGATTTCGATTCCGCGTTGAATCTTGCCGGCGTCATCGTCAACAATGTGGGAAGTGAATCACACGCGCGTTGGGTAACGGATGCGATTGAATCCATTGGGCTGCCGGTCATCGGCTGCGTGCCGCGCGCCGAAAAACTCAACGTGCCAGAACGACACCTGGGTTTATACATGGCAGGCGAGCGCGAATCAGTGACGAAGGCGTTTATTTTGGAAGCGGCAGAGATTATCAAGCAATATGTGGATATGGAAAAAATATTTGCGATTGCAAAGTCCGCGCCTGAAAATGGAATCCAAAGTCTCCTGACTTTGGAAACCCAACGACAGGAGTCGTTGGAGTCCGTCAAAACGCGCATCGCCGTCGCCCGCGATGAAGCGTTTTGTTTTTACTATGAAGACAACTTCGACCTACTGCGCGATTGCGGCGCGGAGGTCGTTTTTTTTAGCCCGCTGCATGACGCGCATCTTCCACAAAACATCAGCGGAATTTATCTGGGCGGCGGGTATCCAGAACTATACGCGGAGCAGATCGCCTCAAATGAATCCATTCGCGCGGAAATTAAATCCGCGATTGAGTCGGGCATCCCCACCTATGCCGAGTGCGGCGGCTTGATGTCGCTGGCAGAATATTTTATGGATGCAGACGGCGTACAGCGCCCGATGATTGGTCTGCTTGCGGGCTTCACGCGCTTGACGGGAAAACTCAAAATGGGATACCGCGAAGTATCCGCGCGGGAGGGAAATTTTCTGCTTGCAAAAGATGAAACCGCGCGCGGGCATGAGTTCCACTACTCGGAGTGGATTCGCCCCACAAGCGACCCAGACTTTGCGTACCTGATTCAACCCCGCGCGGGCGGAGAAGCAAAGCCTGAAGGATTCGCGCGGAAGAACCTGCTCGCTTCGTATGTGCATTTGCATTTTGCATCCAACCCAAACCTCGCGCGGAATTTTGTCCGCGCTTGTGAAGAATGGAAAAATTCGTGAGCCAGACATTGCTTGCATTTTCATCTTCTTTACAAACAACAACGGGAGTCGGCAGGGCGTTTGGCACTTGCGGAGAACTGGCGCAGGGACAATTTTCATCGGGCGAAGATTTTTTGATAACGCTGCCCGTGAATCTTTGGTCAGAAATTCACGTGACGCTCGATGCGGATTCGAATTCGGTGCGCGGAGATTTGCAAAAACAAAAGACCCGCCTTGCGATTCGCAAAACGCTCAATGCGCTCGGTTTTTCAACTTGGGGCGCGGCGTTTTACGCGCAAAGTGAATTGCCCG
>DZBA01000377.1 GCA_022729775.1 Anaerolinea thermophila
AGAGTCTGGGACAGTGTTTGCCATTCCGACATATTTTTTTGTGTTTACAATGATATTAACTGTTGGTTTGGGAATATTCCGTTACTTGACCGGTTCTCTTGGCATGGTGGTAGACCCACCTCACTTTGAGGCGCGTCACGTTATTTCTGTCATTACGCCTTTTATTTTGCTCCATGCTTTTGCCAACGGCACAACCGCCTTGACCGGCGTCGAGGCGATTTCAAATGGCATTACGGCTTTCAAAGAACCACGCAGCAAAAATGCAGGCATTACCCTGATCTGGATGTCTGTGATTTTGGGGACATTATTTCTTGGGCTTTCATTTCTCACGGGCGAGGTGCAGGCTGTATTTTCAGAAGAGGAAACGGTTATTTCCCAGCTCGCGCGGACGATCTATGGCGGCAGGGGCATCCCTTATCTTTTATTGATCTCTGGAACAACAGTCATTCTGATCATGGCTGCCAATACTGCCTTTGCGGATTTTCCGCGCTTAGGCGCGTTACACGCCAGTGATGGATTTCTTCCGCGTCAATTGACTTATCGCGGAAGTCGCCTGGTGTATTCGCGCGGCATCGTCTCCCTTGCGGTGATTTCATCCATCTTAATTGTTATCTTTCAGGCGAGCGTAACGCGGTTGATTCCCCTTTATGCCATTGGCGTATTCCTGTCCTTTACGCTTTCGCAGGCTGGGATGGCGCGCCGCTGGTGGAAGATTGGTCATTTAGCAGTAGGTGAGGAAGTTGTAGAACCCGGCTCTACGTTGAGATATGAAAAGGGCTGGCAATATCGAATGGTGATCAACGGTTTCGGCGCCATTTGTACGGCGGTGGTCATGGTTGTTTTTGCCGTCACAAAATTTGCAGAAGGCGCCTGGGTGGTGCTTATTCTCACGCCTATTTTGGTAACTATCTTCTTCTCAATTCATCATCATTACAAACGTCTCGCAAAAAAACTTTCGCTGGATAATTTTGGCGCGATTCCTCCGCATACCATTCGCCATCGTGTTATTTTGCCGGTTAGCGGCGTACATCAAGGGACACTTGCCGCGCTTCGATATGCGCGGATGTTATCAGATGATATTACCGCTGTGCATGTCACTATTGAACCAGCGGATGCTGAAAAGGTGCGTCAAAAATGGGAGATGTGGGGGGAAGGGGCGCGGATGGTGATGTTGAATTCACCATACCGCCTCTTCCTTGAGCCGTTGTTGGAATACATCGCGGCGATTGCGCGTCAGCGTCAGCCGGGTGAGACCATCACAATTGTCGTTCCAGAATTCGTTTCGGATGGTCCCCTGGGGGCGACCTTGCATACGAATACCGCCAAACTCCTTCAAAACCAGTTGAAGCGTCAACATGGGATTGTAATTATCAATGTGCCATATCATGTGGGCGAAGTGGATGGACAACTGTAGTTTCATGTGAGATGGAGACACTTCAAATTTTCATTCCCCAGTTTTTTAGGCTGGGGAATTTTTCTTGACAAATTTTACTAAACGCTGTATATTTACAGCGTTTAGTAAAAAAGGAGTCGATATGGTCAGACCGATACTTAAAAAACAAATTCCCAATTTACAACAAGCGATTAAAGAAACCGCGTGGAAGCAGATTGCCGAATTTGGCGCGGCGACATTATCCCTTCGCGCCATTGCGCGCGAGTTGAAGATTACCGCGCCCGCCATATATAACTATTTTTCGAACCGTGACGCGCTTGTCACCGCATTGATCGTGGACGCTTACAACTCGCTGGCGGACGCGCAGGAAGCCGCTGTTGAAAAACTTGCAGCAGATAATCTCTCAGGGCGATTGTCTGCTTTGGGGCTGGCATACCGCGAATGGGCGGTGACATATCCGCAGCGGTATCAACTCATCTTTGGCACGCCTATCCCCAATTATCACGCGCCCGATGATGTCACGCTCCCCGCCGCAGCACGCGCATTACTTCCATTGACGAATGCCATTCAAAAGATTCATGCAGCAGGGGAGTTGCGGACGGAAAGATTTGCGAAGATGACTCCGAAGTTGAAGTCCATGCTGACCGCGTGGCAAAAATTCGAGGGCGGCTCTGACCTTGAGGTCTTATACCTCGCGCTGGTGATTTGGAGCCGCGTGCATGGTTTGGTGATGATGGAAATTGGCAATCACATCCCGTTGTTTATTGACAATCCCGCCGAATTGTTCAAGCGCGAAATCAATAATATTCTTGTTCAATACATGGACGTAAAACGGGCTTAAGCCTGTTGTAAAGGAGAAAATAAAATGTCAGTCACTCATGTTATTTTAGGAACGGGCGCGATTGGACGCGCCATTATGAATGAACTCATTCAACGCGGAGAATCCGTCCGCATGGTGAATCACTCGGGGAAGATGGATGAAGTCCCAAACGGGGTGGAGGTCGCTGCTTGCGATGTGTATGATTCAAACCGCGTTAAAGAAATCACGCGCGGCGCGAAGGTGGTGTATCAATCCGCGCAGCCGCGTTACTTCGAGTGGGTCGAAAAATTCCCGCCGCTGCAAAAATCCATCATAGAAGCGTTGACTGGGGCAAATGCCAAGTTGGTATTGGTGGAAAACTTATATATGTATGGTGAGTCAAACGGCAAGCCGATGACCGAAGACTTTCCGCACAACGCGCACACGCGCAAGGGAAAGGTGCGCGGAGAGATGAGCCGCGCCGCGTTCGAAGCGCACAAAGCGGGTAAACTGCGCGTGACTTCGGGACGCGGATCAGATTTCTTTGGCGCATGGGGGTTGACAACAGCGGCAATGGGGGCGCGGACTTTTTATCCGATGCTGCAAGGCAAGGCTGCCAGTTTGGTTGGCAACGTTGACGTGCCGCACACGCATACCTACATCCCCGATTTTGGCAAAGCGCTTGTGATTTTGGGCGAGCGTGATGAAGCCAATGGTCAGGCGTGGCACGTGCCAAATGATAATCCGCGCGTGAGTCAGCGCGAGATGGTCAAGATGATCGCGGATGAAATGGGCATCCCGCCGAAGTTCAGCGCGATGGGAAAGATGATGATGTGGATGGGCGGCTTGTTCATCCCCGAAGCAAAAGAAACCGTCGAGATGATGTATGAATTCGAGCAGCCGTTCATTGTCGATTCGAGCAAGTTTGAGAAAACGTTTGGCATGAAGGCAACGCCGATGAAAGACGCGATCAAAGAAACGGTGGCTTGGTATAAAAGTCATCCAGAGAAAAAATAAGCAAGTACGCATGTAGGGGGATGCTACTTGTTTCACCCTCTTAAACCTCCTATAATGACATCAGTCACAAGTTAAGCATTTTGAGGTTATGTCAAGTGGCAAATTCGGGCA
>DZBA01000056.1 GCA_022729775.1 Anaerolinea thermophila
CATCCGTGAAATGATTAAGATGTTGTACCTTCATAATCAACTTCACTACCGCGACTTCAAAAAAGCACTCGCTTTATAATTTTCACTTTCAATCTTCAACCTTTACCCTTCAACCCTATGAAAATCTCTCCATTCAAACTCGAACGTTATTTTGCCAAGTACGAATTCAACACCGAATTTTTACTCTGCTCATCAGATTGCGAAGCCATGTCCATTGCGGACTTGCTCGCGCTGGACGCCGACCCCGCGGGCGCGGCAGAGAAATTCCAGCAAACGTGGCTGGGCTACACCGAGTCACAGGGCAGCCCGGCGCTGCGCGAAGCAATCTGCGCGATTTATGATTCCATCCAACCTGATGAAGTCCTTGTCCACACCGGCGCGGAAGAAGCGATCTTCCTGTTCATGCACGCGATGTTGAATGAGAACGATCACATCATCGTTCATGCGCCGCATTATCAATCGTTGAGTGAAGTGGCAAACAGCATCGGCTGTGCGGTCAGTCCGTGGCTGGCGCGCGAAGAAAACAACTGGGCATTGGACTTGGACGAACTGCGTCATCTCATGCGCTCTTCCACCAAAGCGATCATCGTCAACACGCCGCACAATCCAACGGGATATTTAATGTCCCGCGCGGATTATGACGCACTGAATAAATTTGCGCGCGAAAATAACCTGCTGCTGTTTTGTGACGAGGTCTATCGTGAATCCGAATATGACCCCGCGACTCGTCTCCCCGCCGCATGTGACGTGGGCGATCATGCCGTCTCACTCGGCGTGACCTCCAAAACATACGGCTTGGCTGGTTTGCGAATCGGCTGGATTGCGACGAAGAATAAAAAGGTCTATCAAAGCATGGCGGCGCTGAAAGATTACACCACCATCTGCAACTCCGCGCCGAGTGAGTTTTTGTCCGAAGTGGCGCTGCGTAACCGTCAAAAATTAATTGACCGCAATCTCGCCATCATCCAAAATAACCTGACTGTTGTGGATGATCTTTTTTCGCGCCACGCCGATTTGTTCAAGTGGATTCGCCCGCACGCAGGCTCGATGGGATTCCCAAAACTGCTCAAAGGCGACATCGAAGACTTTTGCGATGATCTGGTCAAAAAAGCGGGCGTGTTGCTTCTCCCCGGCTCGCTCTATGATGACTCAGGAAATCACTTCCGTCTCGGACTCGGCAGGAAGAATCTTCCGCAGGCTATAGAGCGCCTTGAGTCTTATCTAAACGCCCTCTAACCTTTCAACCTTCAACCTTAAACCTTCTTGATGCTCAAACTCTCCCGCCCTCTCCTTCTTCTTCTCTCCGCGCTGACATACATTCTCGGCGCGAGTATTCCCGCATATCTTGGAAAGCCATTGAACGCGTTGGCGTTTTGGCTTGGCTTTGCGGGCGCGCTTCTCGCACAGTTAAGCATGTCGCTTTTGTCTGAAGTCTTTCGTCCGCACAACGAACCGTTGATTGAAGGCGAAACCCCGCAGCAAAAAGAGACACTGCGAAACAACATGCTTTACATTTCAATCGCTGCGCTCACGGTCAACGCGTTCTTGTCTTACCTGCTTTACGCCAACCATGCGCTTGTCCTTGCTTCTTTTCTTTTCCTCCTCGCGTCCCTTGTTTTAGTCCTTGCCTACTCCATCCCTCCCATTCGACTTATGGATCGCGGCTTTGGTGAATTGACGCTCGCGGCGCATATCGCGTACATCATCCCGTCCATCGGATTTATTTTGCAATTCAGAGAAAATCACCGCCTGCTCGTTTTGATCGTCGTCCCATTGACCGCGCTCGCGCTCGCGTATTTTCTCATTCTTAACTTCACAGCCTTTGAAGATGACCAAAAATATCGGCGCGCCACCTTGCTTCGTCAATTGACTTGGGAACGCGCAGTCCCATTACATCACGGCTTGATTGCGTTTGCATATATTTGTTTTGGCTTTGCGTTTATATTTGGCTTTTCCATTTTGTGGACATCCCTGCTCACGCTGCCTTTCGCGCTTTTGCAAATCGTCCTGCTTCGCCAAATTGCTCTCGGCGGCAAACCAAACTGGAAGTTGCTGTCAGTCACTGCCCTTGCTGTGTTTGGATTAACCACTTACTTCATCACCCTCAATTTTTGGCTTCGTTAACCTTCAACCTTAAACTCATACACCCCATGCCCGAATTCTTAACCCTCCTCCCGCCTGATCAAGCCCGCGAAAAACTTCTCGCGCACATTCCCAACCGCGAAGTTGATTCTGACTCCGTCGAAGTGATCCACACCCTGAATCGGATCACTGCCGAAGATATCTTTGCGCCGCATCCGCTGCCGGAATTTCCGCGCACCACTGTGGATGGCTATGCTGTCCGCGCGAAGGATACTTTTGGCGCAAGCGAATCACTGCCCGCGTATTTGCATCTCATTGGCGAAGTGCCAATGGGTGATACGCCTACGTTTGAAGTCGGCGCGGGACAATGCGCGTTGATTCACACCGGCGGCATGTTACCCAAAGGCGCGGACTCGGTGGTCATGTTGGAGTATACACAACACATCGCAGGGACAGATGAAATCGAAATCTTCAAATCCGTTGCTGACGGGGAAAACTTAATCCGCGTGGGGGAGGACGTCGCCGCAAACCAACTTGTCATTCCGAAAGGCACGCTCATCCGTCCGGCGGAGATCGGCGGGCTGATGGCTTTGGGAATCATGTCGTTGCGTGTATCCAGAAAAGTGCGCGTGGGATTAATCTCCACCGGCGACGAAGTGATCGAGCCGCGCGAGAATCCGCGCCCGGGGCAGGTGCGCGATATTAATTCGTACACGCTCGGCGCGCTGATCGAAAAATCCGGGGGCGAAGCAGTCCGCTATGGGATTATCAAGGATCACTTCGAGGGATTGAAAAACGCGGCGGCGCGCGCGCTGTCCGAATGTGACGTGGTGATTATTACCGCCGGTTCATCCGCTTCGACGCGCGATATGACCGCCGAAGTGATCCGTCAATTGGGTGAGCCGGGCGTGCTGGTGCATGGAATTAATACGCGCCCGGGCAAGCCGACAATTTTGGGTGTGTGTAATGACAAAGCGGTGATTGGGTTGCCGGGCAACCCTGTCAGCGCGTTAGTGAATGGATATTTATTTGTTGTTCCTGTTATCGAAAAACTGCTGGGCGCGTTGCCAAAACCGAGGGCGACGGTTCACGCGAAGTTGACCGTGAATTTATCTTCACAAGCCGGGCGCGAAGATTGGCAGCCAGTGAAACTCATCGCCAATCATCAATCGGCGCTTGTTCATTATGAGGCTCATCCAGTTTTCGGAAAATCCAATTTAATTTTTACGCTTGCCGCTGCGGATGGTTTACTGCGCATTCATCCCGATGCGACGGGACTCAGCGCCGGTGAAATTGTAGAAGTATTGTTGATATAATTATATTGACAAATGAATAACGACTTTGATCCCTTGCGCGCAAAGTGATCAGAGATGCCACTATGAGTCATGTAAGGAGTTCACGATGTCCAATAGCAGAAAAGAATCGCGTAAGAAGTTGATGGCGTTTACGCCCGTCTACGACCTGAATCGCAAGACTTTGCTCGGTTACGTCGGGGATTTGACTTTGAAGGGCGCTATGGTGATTGGGGAGAAATCCGCAGAGATTGACACGAATTTGGTGCTGGGAATTGAATTCCCCGAAGCGCCGCCGACGATGACAACTACGCGTATTGTGATCTCTTCGCGTGTAGCATGGTGCCGGCAGGATAACGAAGATGCCCAATATTTTAATATTGGTTTTGAGTTTATAGATATTTCAACAGAGAATCTTACGATTATCGAAGCCGTGTTGGAGAGATACCAATTCCGTCACGCGATGAGCGCGCCGGGACGGTAATCTTAAACTGCTCCAGCTGGATTGCCAAATCCGTTGGATTCTTTCGGGATTTGACAATCCCGAAAAGCGAAGCATAATCTACTGATTATGATCATCACAAAGGCATGGGTTATGTATCCATGCCTTTGTAATGATTTAACTGTATTGTTGCCATATAATACCGTATTCAATTTTGAGGATTTGTTATGAATTTTTTGTATTCCCCATATATTCTTCCCTTGATCGCCGCCGCGCTTGTTTCCGCAACAGTCGCCTTATACGCGTGGATGCGCCGCTCTGCCACTGGCGCATTTGCGCTGCTTTTGATGGCGGTATCCATCTTTATATGGCTGGTTGGTTATTCTTTGGAAATCGCGGGGACAAACCTGGAGACAAAATATTTTTGGGGAGTGATTCAATATTTCGGAATTGCTTTCGCCCCGTACGGTTGGTTGTTGTTCGCGCTCATATACAGCGAGCAGGAAAAAATTATCACGCGCCGGTTTATTATATTAACCGCGTTGATTCCATCTATCACAGTCTTGTTGGCGTTGACGACCAAATGGCATGGGGTAATTTGGAGCGAATATCACATAAACCGCCAGAATGATTTCTCTGCCATCGGCGCGTCATATGGCATTTGGTTTTTTGTTCACTTTGTTTATTCATACCTGATTCTTTTAGCTGGGACAGTCTTGCTTGCGCGCGCGCTTTGGAGCAGGCAGGGCTTATATCGCGGACAGGTTGCCGCGATGCTGGTCGCCGTCCTCACTCCCTGGGTTGGCAATGCGCTATACCTTACGGGAAATAGCCCCATCCCATATTTGGATTTGACGCCATTCGCTTTTACTGTCACAGTGGCGGCGCTTGCTTGGGCAATCTTGGGTTTTCATCTTGTAGATATTACTCCGCTTGCGCGTCACCTTGTTGTAGATGCCATGCGCGAGGGAATGATCGTCCTCGATGTGCGCGGAATTATCGTGGATATTAATCGCGCCGCCGCGCGTATGATTGGCGTTTCAGTTGGTAACGCCATTGGTAAAACTGCGGAAGAAGTTTTTGAACCCTGGTCTCATTTGGTCGAAAAATTCCGAAATGTGACCAATGCAAGGGATATGATTTCAGTGGGGATGGGCGCGGCGCAATTACATTACGAAGTGCGCCTTTCTCCGCTGCATGATTCACAGGGAAAACAGGCGGGACGCATTATCATGCTGCGCCAGGTGGATGATGATGAAGTTGCGCAGCCGGCGTTTTACGCAAGCGGCGTCAGTAATACCCAGCCTTTGCCGGACTTGAATTCAAAAGAAGACGCGCCCGTTCCACAGGGAAAATCTAAAATCTGGAATGCTTTGGTTGGGTATTATTTTGCGCCAATCAAGAAAGACATTGCACTTCCCGATGATGTTAATCCGACGTGGTATCGCACGCGCGAACGTATTTTTACCATTATCTTGAGAATCTCCGCGACAGTAGGGACGCTGGGATTTTTCTGGACTGCGCCAATCGCATTATGGTCTACCGGCGCGTATTTATCCTTCATCATCTTTTTATCCCTGTTGTGGATATTCGGCTCTGCGCGTCACATCAAATACGAGTTCCGCGTCATATCTTTCCTTTTAGTAATTTACGGTTTTGGATTTATAGAGATGCTGAATTTCGGCTTTTCAGTGGAAAGCTTCACGTTCTTTATCAGTTTTGTTGTTCTCTCATCTATTTTGGCTTCGCGTTATGGGGCTTTGGGGGCGTTGGCTGTCAGCCTTTTGACCATGACCACTTTTGCTGTATTGATTGGCTCGAAGTTTTTAACGCCATTGGCAAAGGCATTTGGCGACAATATCCAGCCAGCCTCCATTCATTCGGGAGTAAGCAGCATCATGGTATTCCTTGCGGCGATGTCCGCGGTAGTGGCTTCGGTCATTACGTTATTGGAAAACTTGAAGAGCGCCTGGCAAAAAGAAATGCAAGCGTTGAATTTGTTACAACAGGAGCGCGACTTGCTCGAACAGCGCGTAGAAGACCGCACCCGCGACCTTGCCGACGCGCGCGATCAGGCGCTTGTGTTCAGCAAGCAAATGCGAAAATATTATCGCGCTTTGGAGCAAAGCGGCTCGACGATTGTGATTACCGATTTACAAGGGAATATCGAATATGTTAATCCGATGTTCGAGAAGTTTACGGGTTACGCGCCTGCTGATGTGATGGGAAAAAATCCGCGCGTGTTGAATTCGGGCGAGCAGACCAAAGAGTATTACAGCGACCTATGGAATACGATTAACACAGGCAATGTCTGGACGGGCGAATTTCATAATAAGCGCAAAGATGGCTCGTTGTATTGGGAGTCCGCGACGATTGCTCCAATTGTAGACCAACGAGGAAAAATTACAAACTACGTGGCGGTCAAAGAAAATATTACAGACCGCAAGCGCGCAGAAGAACAATTGCAGAAACTTTCACTGGCAGTGGAACAAAGCGGCAACACGGTCATTATTTTAGATAAAGCGGGCTTGATTGAATATGTCAACCCGAAATTTACCGAAGTCACCGGCTACACCCCAGAGGAAGTATTGGGCAAGTCGCCAGCCATGCTGTATGGAGAAAATCAAGAGCGAAACCCCGCCCAAGATGAAGCGTGGAAGGTCATCAACAAAGGCGAAATCTGGCGCGGTGAATTCAAAAACCGTCGTAAGAATGGCTCCGCGTTTTGGGAATCCGCTACCATCGCGCCTGTGCATAACCGCAACGGCGAGTTAATTAATTTTGTAGAAATCAAACAGGATATTACCGAGCAAAAGATATTACAAGACCAATTGCAAAGTCAGAATGACTACCTTTCTATTTTGCATCAGATGACATTGGATTTGCTCAACCGCCGTAACTTAAATGACCTTTTGCAAGTCGTTGTAGACCGCGCCACCATTCTTCTGGATGCCCCATATTGCGAGCTTTTGCTCCTCGATGGCGATGAATTGGTTGTCCGCGCCATTACGGAGAATGCGAGAAAAATGCGGGATGACCGCACAACCCGCGAGACAGCCAAAGCCACCTGGCAGGCTGTAGATACGCGCCAGCCTTTCATCGTGGAAGATTATTCAGACTGGCTGCATCGCCGCGAAATTTATAGCGATTTTGAACTGCGCGCTACTGGGGCGTTTCCAATCATCGCTGGGGAGCAATGTCTGGGTGTTTTGGGACTTGGACGCGACAAGCCCGGTTACACGTTTACTCCTGAACAAGTCGAAACCGGCATTTTGTTTGCCCGTCTTGTCGCGCTTGTGTTAGATAACGCCAGCTTGTATGAATCAGCGATGCGCGAAATCGAAGACCGCAAACATGCCGAATTTCTCTTGCAGGAAAGTGAGGCGCGTTTCCGTCAAATTGTCGAAAATGCCAGCGATATTATCTACGGCACAGATATCAGGGGAAACTTTACTTATGTAAATCCCGCTGCTTTAAGGCTGTTAGGACACGAGCGGGAAAGTGATTTAATTGGCAAGTCGTTTTTCGATTTCCTCATGCCTGAATCTCGAAAGGAAGTGATTCAGTTATATAGCAACCAATATGTTAATAAAATAAAAAATACGTACAACGAATTCTATATTATCCAAGCGGATGGTCAGGTTGTATGGCTTGGGCAAAATGTTCAATCCATTATGAAAGACGAAGAGGTCATCAGCTTTCAGGCGGTGGCGCGCGACATCACGCAGCTCAAGCAGGTGCAAGAATCTCTTGCCATCTCGCGCGATCAAGCGTTGGAAGCCAGCCGCGTCAAGAGTCAGTTATTATCACGTGTCAGTCACGAATTGCGCACGCCATTGGGCGGTGTGCTTGGTTTTGCCGAACTGTTGCAATTCAATGCCTTTGGCGCATTGAATGAAAAACAAAAATCTGCTGTTGAAAATATTATTGCCAGCACCAATTACCTGACCAATATGGTTAACGACCTCTTGGATGAAGCGCAAATGGAGTCAAGATCGTTATTGCTTAATAATGCTTACTTCAATCCTGCGGACATGCTCGAAGCAGCCCGCGCCCCCATGGCTGTTCTGGCAGAAAGAAAGGGGCTTACCCTCACGTCAGAAATTTCTCCCGACCTGCCCAGTGAATTGTATGGCGACACCAAACGATTGCAACAAATTATTATCAACCTTGTTGGCAATGCAATAAAATTTACAAAAACGGGCGAAGTGCGCGTCACGTTGGAACGACCTGCTCCCGCGCGCTGGGCAATCATGGTCAGCGACACCGGCGTTGGAATTCCGTCCAGCGAACACGCGTCTATTTTCGAACCATTCCGTCAGGTGAATAATTCCATCACACGCGAGAATCGCGGCTCAGGCTTGGGACTTGCCATCACCAAGCAGCTCGTCGAATTGATGGGCGGGCAAATTAGCATCGAAAGCGAAATTGGCAAAGGCAGCCTTTTCGTCATATCGCTTCCTATCACAAACGCACCGGGAGAATAAACATGAAACAACCGTATGCTCTCATTATCGAAGATGACCCTAAACTTGGGATCATCTTCCAAACTGCTTTGCAACAAGCCGGATATGAAACCGACCTTGACGCAAATGGAAACCAATATCGCGCATTTCTCGACGCCCGCCGACCTGATCTTGTCATCCTTGACCTTCACCTGCCCTTTGCTTTTGGCGGCGACATCCTTGACGTGATCCGCGATAAATATCCTGACGCGATGATTGCCATCGTAACCGCCGACTTCATCAAAGCAAAGACTCTTACCGGTAAGGCAGATCATATTCTGGTAAAACCGGTCAGCGTTATTGAGACTTGCAGAATCAGTAAAAGGATAAATATGCCCAAACCTTTCGCCTTGATTGTTGAAGATGACGCGCAGTTAAGCCAGATTTTTACACTCGCGTTAAGTGATTCCTTTGAAACAGAAGCCATCACTGATGGTTTGTCCGCGCTTGCGCGGCTTGCTGAAGTAAGCCCAAACCTTGTTGTGTTGGATATTAACTTGCCAGGCGCTTCCGGGGCAGAGATTCTGTCATTTATCCGCGCAAACTCTGATTTGAATTCGACGCGCGTTATTCTCGCCACTGCCGACTCGCGTCAAGCAGAAACGCTGCAAGATAAAGCGGATATTGTGCTGCTTAAACCTGTTAGCATTATTCAATTGCGCGAACTTGCGGAGCGTTTAAAATGAATACATTCCTCATTTCCTTAAAATCAAAAAAAATGATTCTCGATGGCGCGACAGGTACCGAGTTAAATCGGCGCGGCGTGGATACGGGACTCCCGCTTTGGTCAGCTAACGCGCTGTTGAATGACCGCGACGCGGACATTCTCAAACAAATTCATGCGGATTATCTCAACGCGGGCGCGGACATCATCACCACCAACACATTCCGCACCCATGCGCGCGCGCTTGCTCCCAGCGGGAACGCTCATCGCGCTTTGGAATTAACCCGCCGCGCGGTGGATATCGCGCGCGCGGCAATCGCAAGCGTTCCGTTAGATTCGCCAAAATTCATCGCGGGTTCTATCTCCACGCTCGAAGATTGTTATGAACCGGATAAAGTCCCAACCGATGCTGAACTTCATGCAGAACATGCCGAGCGCGTAAAGCATCTTTTTGAATGCGGCGTGGATTTCTTCTTAATCGAAACTATTAATTCGGTTCGTGAAGCGCTGGTCATCACAAAACTTGCAATAAGCACCGGGCTGCCGGTTGTGGTCAGCTTTGTTTGTAATCAAGATGGAAAAATCCTTTCAGGCGAGACGTTGACCGAAGCCGCAAACCAACTGTTGCCTCTGGGCATTTCTGCCATCGGCGTTAATTGTGGACCTACGCCTAATTTGGCAAAGCCGCTTGCCGAGCTTGAATCCGTTTGTGGAAAAGACTTTCCGTTGATCGCGTATGGCAATATTGGATACGCTGACGATGAAGTTGGGTGGGTGAACACAGATTCAGAACAACCCGAAATTTATTGCAAACACGCGCTAGGCTGGAATGCCAAGATTGTCGGCGGCTGTTGCGGAACAACCCCCGCGCATATTGCTCGCTTAAAAACGAGTTTGCAATCCGGTTCCGAATAAGCGCTATTTTGAGTTATAATTCCCGCCCGCACGAAATGGAGAGGTGCCAGAGTGGTTGAATGGGACGGTCTCGAAAACCGTTGTGGGCTTCGGTCCACCGAGGGTTCGAATCCCTCCCTCTCCGCTGATATTCCTGTGCTATAATCTTATCAACATGTTAACCAGAAACTTCTTCGCCAATAACGATAATAATAACGATAATAACGATCCTTATATCGTTGGGCGAAGCCTTGCTGGTTGACGGGTAAATCAAGTCAAACACAATCGCCCAACGCAAACGCGAAGGGCGATTTATTTTATATATACCTGTCATTGCGAGGAGGGTGATCTTCTCGACGATGCAATCTTTTTGCCAATGCGGAGATTGCTTCGGGCAAAGAACGCCCTCGCAACACTTGCACCGCACTGCGTTTGTTGCAGTGCAGGTGTGACATATCAAATCGGAGGCGCATTATTTATGTATAGGACTCATACTTGCGGAGAATTACGTCCCGCGCACGCGGGGCAGACCGTGACCGTTTCGGGGTGGGTGAATCGCCGCCGCGATCATGGCGGCGTGGTATTTTTCGACCTGCGCGATCGCGCAGGGCTTGTGCAAATTACCATCAATCCTGACTTGCCAAAAGAAATGTTGGAACTTGTTGCCAGCGTCCGTTTTGAATGGGTGTTGCAAATTGAGGGGCTTGTCCACAATCGCCCGACGGGAAATGAAAACCCCAATATGGCGACGGGTGAAATTGAAATTGTTGCCAAAAATGTCACCGTGTTGAATCCCGCAAAAATCTTGCCTTTTATGGTCAGTTCTGACGCGGATTTGCCCGACGAAAATACGCGCTTGAAATATCGTTACCTGGATTTGCGCCGCGAACGTTTGACGAAGAACATGGTCTTGCGCCATAAAGTCATCAAATTTATGCGCGATTATTTGGACAAGCAGGGCTTCATCGAAATCGAAACGCCCATCATGTTCAAAGCGACCCCCGAAGGCGCGCGCGATTATCTCGTCCCTTCGAGAATTTACCCGGGACAGTTTTACGCCCTGCCTCAATCGCCCCAGCAACTCAAGCAGTTGTTGATGGTCGCGGGCATGGACAAATATTTTCAAATTGCGCGCTGCTTCCGCGATGAAGACCTGCGCGGCGACCGCCAACCCGAATTTACGCAGCTCGACCTCGAAATGTCCTACGTCCACAGAGATGACGTGCTGGCGCTGGTCGAAGGCTTGTTCACCGAGATGCTTCCCGCCGTTGCGCCGCACAAAAAAGTTTTATCTTCACCGTGGCCTAAATTCTCCTATAAAGAAGTGATGGAAAAATACGGCTCGGACAAACCCGACCTACGTTTTGGCATGGAACTGGTTGATGTGAGCGACGTGTTCGCGAAGAGCGAATTCAAGGTATTCCAATCTACGCTTGAATCTGGCGGCGTGATTAAGTGCGTCGTCGCGCCCAAGTCCGCTGAAATGTCGCGCAAGGAGTTGGATGGCTTGACCGAAGTCGCGAAAACATTCGGCGCGAAGGGAATGCCGTATATGGCAATCACCGCCGAAGGAATGAAAGGCGGCATTGCAAAATTCGTCACCGAGGAAGAATTCGCGGCGTTGAAATCCAAAACGGGCGCGGGCGCGGGTGACTTAATCGTCTTTGCCACCGACTCGCGCGCGGTGGTCAATAAAACACTCGGCGGGCTGCGCTTGTGGTTCCGCGAGAAACTCGACCTTGCGGATAAATCCATGATGGCGTTTGCGTGGGTGGTGGACTTCCCCTTCTTTGCGTGGAACGAAGAAGAGCAAAAATGGGAATCGGAACATCATCCGTTCACTATGCCGAAGATGGAAGACCTGCCGAAGTTCGACACCAATCCGGGCGAAGTGTATTCCGACGCGTACGACATGGTCTGCAATGGATATGAAACCGCGTCTGGTTCGATTCGTATTCACCGCCGCGATATTCAAATGAAGATGTTCCAAATGCTCGGCTTGAGTGATGAAGATATTCAGGCGAAGTTCGGTCACATGCTCGAAGCGTTTGAATACGGCGCGCCCCCGCATGGCGGCATGGCGCCCGGCATTGACCGTCTCGTGATGCTGCTCGCGGACGAACCCAACATCCGCGAAGTGATTGCCTTCCCCAAGAATCAAAACGGACGCGATGTGATGGCAGATGCGCCGTCCGAAGTCGAGCCGAAGCAGTTGAAAGAGTTGCATATCAAATTCAATTGATTTTTAACACGAAGGTCACAAAGGACACGAAGTAAAAATCCTTCACCCCTTTGTGACCTTTGAGTCCTTTGTGTTTAAGAGAGGTTTTATGCCCCAAACCATAGACACCAAAACCGTCAAACACGTCGCCAACCTTGTGCGGCTGGGAATTTCGGAAGAGGAAGCGGAAAAATTCAGCCCGCAATTTTCCGCGATTATTGATTATTTCAACATGCTCAACGAAGTGGACACGAGCGAAGTGCCGCCTGCTTCGGAAATCACTAACAACACCAACGTCCTGCGCGAGGATGTCGTCCACCCTTCGATGAGCCGCGAAGAATTTTTGAAAAACGCGCCAAAGGTCGCGGGCGGATATGTCAAAGTGCCGACGGTGCTAGGAGATGAATAGAGATTAGATGATTGGAGAGTAGACGAGCAGTTATCTATTCTCTAGTCATCTACTTTCTTGCAGAAAATTATGGAACTGACAAACTTAACCCTTCAAGAAACTTCCCAACTCCTCGCGGAGAAAAAAATCTCCAGCGTGGAGTTGACCCAAGCCATGCTCAAACGCGCGCATGAAGTGGACGCGCAGATTCAAGCCTACGTCACCATCGCGGATGATGTTGCATTGGAACAGGCAAAACGCGCGGATGAACGAATCGCTTCGGGCGAGAATGTCACACCGCTGACGGGCATTCCCTTTGCGATGAAAGACGCGATCTCGACTCGCGGTGTGCGGACGACTTGTTCATCCAAAATCTTGGAGAACTACGTCCCGCAATATAACGCCACGGTCACACAAAAACTTGCGGATGCGGGCGCAGTGCTGCTTGGCAAAACCAACATGGACGAGTTCGGCATGGGGTCTTCATGTGAGAACTCTGCTTTTTTCAATACGAAAAATCCCTGGGACTTGGAACATGTCTCCGGCGGGTCGAGCGGCGGCGCGGCGGCGGCAATGTCCGCAAGTCTGTGCGGGTTTTCCATCGGCGAGGATACGGGCGGGTCAGTGCGTATGCCCGCAGGATTCTGCAACGTGACGGGAATCAAACCGACCTACGGCAGAGTCTCGCGCTATGGATTAATCGCGCTCGCGTCATCTTTCGATTGCATTGGTCCCATGACGCGCGATGTGTACGACTGTGCGACTGTCTTGCAACACATCGCAGGACATGACCCGAAAGATGCGACCACTTACCAATCACCAGTTACCAATTACCACGAAAACATCAACAAGCCCGTAAAGGGCATGAAACTCGGTATTCCAAAAGAATACTTCGTTGCAGGCATGGAAGCGGGTGTTGAATCTTCGATACAGGAAGCGATTCGCCAATTTGAAAAACTCGGCATGGAAGTGCATGAGGTTTCGCTGCCGCACACCAAATACGGTTTGCCTGTGTATTATCTGCTCTTGTTCGCGGAGGCGAGTTCCAA
>DZBA01000378.1 GCA_022729775.1 Anaerolinea thermophila
GCCTTCTTGCGGCATTCAGGGCAGGTCTTCAACGGCGCATCGGTGAAGGATTGGTGGCGTTCGAACTGCACTCCGCAGGATTCACAACGGTAGGTATAAACGGGCATGTTTTTTTCTCCTTACTTCTTTCTTGACGACGTTGGCATTATAGCCTTCATAATACAGGATGACAAGACTTTAGACGCGGCGTGTTATAATTTTCTAACAATTTTGAAAATAAGACGACAGTCACTTTTACAGTGGCTGTCATCATGAATGGAGATATTATGTTAAAAATCGAGATTACTTATTGCGCGGTTTGACATTACACAGAGCGAGCCGTGAGCTTGATGAACGACTTGTTGAATAACTTTGAATACGAGGTCGAATCCGCGACGCTGATTCCCTCCGATGGCGGGCGGTTTGAAGTCGCGGTGAACGGGCAGCTGGTTTACTCCAAATTACAAACCCATCGTCACGCAGAGCCGGGCGAAGTGGTGAATCTAGTTTCAAAAATAATCAAATGAATTCAGAACTCTGATTTCTGAATTCAGAATTGAGGTAACGAATGGCAAAAAAAGGAAGAGTATTTTCGGGCGCGCGCCCAACGGGTCGCCAGCATCTGGGCAATTATCTGGGCGCAGTGCATAATTACGTCGCGCTGCAAGATAATTTCGATTGTGTCTACTGCATTGTGGATGTTCATGCTTTGACCACTGTCGAAACCACGCAAGACCTTAAGCAAAACACATTTGAAATGGCGCTCGATTGGCTTGCGGCAGGCATTCGCCCCGAAGAGTCCATCCTGTTTGTGCAGTCGCATGTTCCGCAGGTGATGGAATTGCACACCTACCTTTCGATGGTCGCGCAGTTTGGCAAACTCACCGACCTGCCAACGTTTAAGGAGAAAATCCGCCAACAGCCGGAAAACATCAATTATGGTTTGCTCGGCTACCCTGTTTTGATGACCGCCGACATTGTGCTGTACAAAACCGATGTCGTGCCGGTTGGCATAGATCAAGCGCCGCATTTGGAATTTGCGCGGGAAATTGTGCGCTCGTTCAACTATCGTTACAAGACCAAAGTGCTAATCGAACCGCAGGTCAAGCATACCGAAGTTTTGAAAGTCCTCGGCATTGACGGCAAGGAAAAGATGAGCAAGAGTTTGAACAATCACATCGAACTCGCCGCAACTCCTGAAGAGACCACCAAGCGCGTGCGCGAGATGGTCACCGACCCCGCCCGCCAGCGCAAGACCGACCCCGGCAACCCGGAAATTTGCAATGTGTTCACCATGCACAAGATTTTCTCCGCGCAAGAAGAAGTGGACATGATCAAGACGGAATGTCCGCGCGCGGGAATCGGCTGCGTGGATTGCAAAATGCGCTTTGCCGCTAACCTTAACAAATCGCTCGACCCCTTCCGCGCCAAACGCGCCGAACTTGCCGCCAACCCGAATTACATCCACGATGTTTTACAAGACGGCGGCAAACGCGCCCGCGCCATTGCCGAGCAGACGATGGTGGAAGTAAGGGAAGCGATTCAACTGCCGTAGATTGGAAAACGGTAGATTGGTAAACTGGTTTTGCTATCCCAATTTACCAATTTCCCAATTACCATACACATGCGCATCCTACTCCAGCGCGTTTCCCGCGCAAGCGTTACCGTAAACACCGAGACCATTTCCAAAATCGGAAACGGTCTCTTGATTCTTTTGGGAGTCGGTCATGGAGATGGGGAAGAGCAGGCAAAATTCCTCGCGGAAAAAGTCGCCAACTTGCGCATCTTTGAAGATGAACAAGGCAAGACCAACCTTTCGGTTCTCGATGTCAAGGGCGAGGCGATTGTCGTTTCGCAATTTACGTTATATGCCGACACGCGCAAAGGTCGCCGCCCATCGTTTATTGACGCCGCGCTGCCCGACCTCGCCGAGCCGTTGGTGAATCGCTTCGTGGAGTTGTTGCGCGGACACGGCGTCCCAACCCAAACGGGGAAATTCGGCGCGCACATGCAGGTCGAAATCCACAACAACGGACCTGTCACCATCTGGCTGGAAAAATGAACAAAAAGATTTTGTTTGCCATTTTCTTTTTGGCATACATTGTTTTGCGTGTTGCGACCAATCTCCCCGCCATTCAAAAACCGCGCGAACTTGCCGACACCAACGCCTATCTTCGCATTTCACGCGAACCGATTCAAAGTCAAAAATTCTGGGGGGATGCGCGTCCTTTTGTTTTTCCCCTGCTCTTGAAAATTTCATCACAGGATGTCTCCCGCGCGGCGACTCTCCATCTCGGACTTTCGATGCTGGCGTGGGGCTTTCTCGCCTTGATCGTTAGCGCGTCTTTTCGCCGCCCAATGTTGAGCCTGCTTTCCTTCGGTTTGATTCTCGCCCTGAGTCTGACTCGTCACCTTGCCAGTTGGGATTACGTCATCATGACCGAATCACTTTCGGCTACATTTTTTGTTTTCTTCCTCGCGCTTGGCTTTTGGCTTACGCAACAATGGGAAGCCTACAAAGCCGTCCTTCTCATCATCGCCGCGTTTCTGCTTGCCTTCACCCGCGACACAAACGCATATTTATTGCTCATGCTGGCAGGCATGTTAACGCTCGCGGTCCTCTTCCGCTGGATAAAGCTGCGCGCGCTGGTTTTGGTCTTTGCCTTTCTCCTTATTTTTTTCCTCAACAACCATACTTCTGATATGGGCGGACGGTGGGTTTTTCCGCTGAATAACAACATCGGCAAACGAATCTTAACAAATTCAAGAGCGCTGGCATATTTCGAAGGCTGCGGAATGCCTGTCACGCCCGAACTGCTCGCGCTCGCGGATTCCTTTGCAAACGGACAAGACCGCGCCTTCTACGAATCTCCCGCGCTGGAGTCGTATCGCGCGTGGCTCTACGCGGACGGAAAAACCTGCTACATGAAGTACCTGCTTTCAAATCCGCTGCGCCGCCTTGCAGAATCGCTGAATCAATTCCAATCGCTGATTCGCTTTGAAAACCTTAACAAATTCTTCGCCCGCGCATACGACCCCGTCATTCCATATTCCATCGAGCCGTTGATTTACCCCGTTTATTTCATCCTCCCGCTGTGGATTTTGCTCACTATCGTTGCTCTTTTTGCGTTATGGAAAAAACTGTGGACATTCAATCCATTGTGGGGAATCTATATTTTGCTTTGCCTGCCAATTCTCCCGCACCTTTTTATCACCTGGCATGGGGATGCGATGGCGCCGGAGCGTCACGCGCTTTCGGTTGGTTTGCAATTTGCGCTTTCGTTTTGGATGGCGATGTTTTTAGTGATAAATCATTTACAAGGAAATAAA
>DZBA01000057.1 GCA_022729775.1 Anaerolinea thermophila
AAACCTTTTACCACGAAGACACGGAGACACCGAGTTTTTCCTTTGGTTTTCTCCGTGACCCTGTGTCTCTGTGGTTCAAAAAAGTGTGCAATCTATTAGGGTCTTCCAGCGAGTCAAGAAATAGTCTCTTACACGTTCTATTTTTTGGCACTACTGAAATGAGGGAAAGTTTACGACAAAGTTCACGTAACTGCTTAGGGATGTCTCTTCGGCAAACGCCAGCTAAGAACAACGGCGTTTGTAGTGCGTTAAAAATTTAAGTATTTTTACTGATATACAATTCAGGATAAATGCGATATTTTTTAATAAGCGCGCAGATTCCCCGCTGAAAAGTACGGAGAAAGTCCCATGAATAAAAAAAATCCCAAACTGCGATTAAAAAATGAATCGGATGAATTGCGCGAGTTGAGAAACGTGATACAACAAATCATCGAAGCGAGAGAAGCATGAGTCCTAAAGAAAACGAGAAAGAACGGCGCGCAAGCGAATCGACTCAGGGCGGCGCCTTCGACGCGATTTCCGCGCATATCTGCGTACTGGATGAGAACAGCGTCATCACCCAAACGAACCGCGCATGGAATCAATTTGCCGCCTCTAATCCGCCCGCGTCGAAAAATCATTACATCGGTGAAAACTATCTTACCATTTGCGACCGCGCCAAAGGCAAGAACGCCAACGAAGCCGGCGCGGTTGCGAAGGGAATTCGCGCGGTAATGAGCGGAAAGGCTGAAGCATTTCATCTGGAATATCCATGTCATTCCACAACAACCAAACGCTGGTTTATTATCAGGGCGGCGCATTTTACAGAAGACGGGGCGACCAGGATTGTAATAACCCATGAGAATATCACCGAACGCCGGCTGATCGAAGAAAAATTACGCGCCGCTGAAAGAAAATATCACATCGTTGCGGATAATACATCCGATTGGGAATTCTGGCTGAGTCCCAGAAAAAAATCCATTTACATGTCGCCTTCTTGCGAGGGTATCACCGGATACGCCCACAGGGAATTTATCAAAGACCCCGATTTATTCGAACGCATTATCCACCCAGACGACCTGCCGCATTACAAAGAACACATGCGCGAAATAGATAAAAAAGTTGTGTCTGTGCATCGGTTTGAGTTTCGCATCCAACATCGCGACGGAAGCATGAAATGGATGGAACACACCTGCCGCCCGATATTCGATGAAGACAAAAAGTTTTTAGGCGTGCGCGGCAGTCACCGCGACATTACAGAACGCAAAGAAATCGAACGGGAGATTCTCCGATCCAACGAACGCTTCGCGGAGCTTGTCAATAACATCCCGGATATTTTCTGGGTTGCCGACCCCGTCCTCGGAAAAAGTAATTTCGTCAGCCCGGCATTTGAAAAAATTATCGGCATCAGCTATGAAAAATTGCAGGAAATTCCCGGCGGGTTTAGCAGCCTGGTCTTGCCCGAAGACAGATACATCCTTTTGAAGTCGTACGAGCAGGAAGAGCGCGGAGAGCCGACGGATATCCAGTACCGCATCCGCAAACCCGATGGCAGCATTCGCTGGCTGCAAGACAAAAGCACGCCAATCAAAGATAAAAACGGCAATGTGACGCGCGTGGTGGGGTTTGCCAACGACATTACAGAACAAGTCGAAGCAAAGATTCGTATGCAAGAATCCGAATTACGCTTCCGCCAAATGGCGGAAAACATCCACGAAATATTTTGGATATTCGACAGGCAAAGCCATAAACACATATACGCGAACCCCGCTTATGAAGCCGCCTTTGAAGTAAATGAAGAAATCCTAATCAACGACCCGGATGTATTCGCCAGCAGAGTGATTCCCGATGACCAGTTAATTGTGCATCAAGCGCTTGAAAAACAAAAACGCGGAGAACACACCGAAGTGGAATACCGCGTTTGCCATTCGAACGGGTCTATTCAATGGCTATGGGATCGCAGCTTCCCCATCCATGACGAAAAGGGAAATTTGATTCGCACAGCAGGGGTTGCGACAGATATTACCGAAAGAAAAAAAAGCGAGAACAACATCAACCGGCTTGTATATGATTTGAAAGAGCGCGTCAAAGAGTTGACCGCCCTGCACAATGCCTCGCGCATTTTCATAGACACCGCCGAAGCCGAATCAAAGGTTCTTGGAAAATTGGTAAATATACTGCCGTCTGCGTGGCAATATCCCGAAATTACCGCCGCGCGTATCGCCTACGATGGAAGGGAATATAAAACAGAAAACTTTTCCCCAACCCCATGGATGCAGCGCGAGTCATTTTCACTGCCAGACGGAAACACTTGCGTCATAGAAATTGCCTATTTGAAAGAAAAGCCCGCCGAATATGAAGGACCTTTTTTGAAGGAAGAACGCTATTTACTAGAGGCACTGGCAGAAAGGGCTAAAACTTTCCTCACCCGCAAGATCATGGATCAGCGCATTGCAAGAAATAATCTTGAGCTCAATCAATTACTGGAAGCGGGACGCGCGTTAAGCGATGCGCTTACCCCCCAACAGATATACGCCAGTATTTATCATTACCTCAAAGCGGTCATGCCTTGCGAGATGCTGGTCGTCTCGTCCTTTGATCCTGATACTGAAATGATCGCCTGCGAATTTTTGCAAACATCCGAAGGCGCGCAGGATGTCTCTGGTTTTCCGCTTATTCCACTGGAGCCGCCCGGTCACGGCACGCAAAGCCTCGTCCTCCGCAGTGGAAAATCCATGCTGCTGTCAGATTATAAAAAAGAATTAGCCACAGCAAACAACACCTACTATTTCGATGAAAGCGGAAATATCCTCGAAGAATCCGAAAAAGATGAGGAACAGGTGCGCTCCGCCCTTATCGTCCCATTGATAGTAAACGGGAAAACCTCCGGCGCGCTGCAAATCTTCAGTTTCAAAGTCAACGACCTGACCGAAGATCACCTGCGTTTTGCCGAGGCATTAACCTTCCGCGTTTCCGCCGCGCTTTCGACTGTCAAAATGTTTGCGGAATTGGAAAAGCGCGTAAAAGAGCGCACCGCCGAAATCGAAACAATCCGCCAACGGCTGGAGCTTGCCACCCAAGCCGCCCAACTCGGCGTGTGGGATTGGAACGTACAAACCGGCGACCTGATCTGGGACAAGCAGATGCACATCATCAGCAAGACGGACAAAAACCAATTCACCGGAAACATCGCCTTTTCGTTGAGCCACATCCACCCGGAAGATAGCAAGCAGATGCAAGACTCTATGCAAAAATTACTCAATGGCGCTTCGATCCAAAACATTGAATACCGCATTATCAAAGGGGATGGCAGTGTTGGCTACCTAAAAACGCATGGCGCGATTCTGCGTGACGCAGAAAACCGCATAGAGCATGTCATCGGCGTTGCTCAAGATGTGACGCAGGAAAGGCTCGCGGAACATGCCTTGCGCGAAAGCGAAGAAACCTACCGCGCCTTATTTGAAAACGCCCACGACGCCATCTTCCTGTTCGATATAAATTATATATTTATGCGCGTCAATTCGCGCTGCGAAGACCTTTTGGGATATTCCGCAGATGAAATGCTTGGGCGCAACTCCAACGAATTTATCCTGCCATCTGAATTGCAGGATGCGGATAAAAAAACCGAACAACTGCTAGCCGGGGAATACCTGCCCCCATACGAAAGGCGCTTCAAACGAAAAGACGGCACAATTATCGAAACCGAAATCAATCTTTCGCTTATTCGCGATGAAAATAACCGCCCCAAATTAATTCAAAGCCTTGTGCGGAATATCACCGAACGCAAGAAAGCCGAAGAAACCCTGCGCCGCGCCAACCTGGAACTGGAACGCGCAATGCGCATGAAAGACGAATTCCTCGCAAGCATGAGTCACGAATTGCGCACCCCGCTCACCGGCGTCCTCGGACTTTCAGAAGCCCTTCAAATGGGCGTGTATGGTTTGCTAAATGAAAAACAACAAAATGCCGCCTCGAATATCGAAATGAGCGGACGCCACCTGCTGGAGTTAATCAACGACATCCTCGACCTTTCAAAAATTGAAGCGGGAAAACTGGATTTGCAAATGCAGCCCTGCTCATTGTACGAGATTTGCCAAAGCAGTATTCACCTTATCAAGGGCATGGCGTCTAAAAAACGCCAGAGTATCAACTTCACCATGAATCCCACCGACGAAAACGTGATTGTGCGCGGAGATATGCGCCGATTAAAACAAATCTTCGTCAACCTGCTTGGAAACGCGGTGAAATTCACGCAAGAAGGCGGCGCGTTAGGCGTGGAAGTTATCGTCAACAAAGAAGCGCGCCTTGTAAACATTACAGTATGGGACGAGGGCATCGGCATCAAAGCCGAAGACATGCACATGTTGTTCAAACCGTTTATACAATTAGACAGCAGCCTTTCGCGCCAGCATACCGGCACAGGGTTGGGGCTTGCGCTTGTAAAACGGCTGGTGGATGTTCACAAGGGAAAAATCACAGTAGAAAGCGCGCCGGAAAAAGGCAGCCGCTTTACAGTATCGCTTCCGCGCCTGCCGTCAGACGCAACCCAAAAAAGATTAAACGCAATGCAAACACCCGCGATTTTGTTATCCCCTTCCACACAGATTCGCACCATCATGGTCGTGGATGACAACCAAGTCAATGTTGATATGTTAAGCGACTTTCTGCGCCTACAAAAATTCACAGTTGTATCGTGCAAGAACGCGCGCGATTTCCTCTCTCATGTCGCCGAAGTCTGCCCGGCGGTTATCCTCATGGATATACAAATGCCAGAAATAGACGGGCTGGAAGCCATACGCCGCTTGCGCGCAATGCCGGACAAAGACGTCGCCTCCATCCCGGTCATCGCCATCACCGCGCTGGCAATGACCGGCGATCGTGAACGCTGCCTTGAAGCTGGCGCGAATGCATATATGAGCAAGCCGTTGAAATTACAAGAGTTGACACAACTCATCAAACAAGCGCTGGAAGGAAAAAATTCATGAATAATCAAATCTACACAATTCTTGTCATTGATGACGACCCTGTTATACGCATGACGCTTGCCGCACTGCTCGAAAAACCCCACTACCGCGTCGAAATGGCGGAGGACGGCATTAAAGGATTCGAGCGCGCAAAACAACTCAACCCCGATGTGATTCTGCTGGATGTCATGATGCCGCGCATGAGCGGCTACGATGTCTGCAAGCGCATCCGCGCTGACGCGCAAATTGGGGAAGTGCCGATTATCATGATTACCGCGCTCGACGATAAAGACGCAAAATTAAATGGTCTGGTTGCAGGCGCAGACGACTTCCTCTCCAAACCTTTTGACAAGCTCGAGTTGGAGATTCGATTGCACACCCTCCAGCGCGTCAATCGTTACCGTCACCTCATCGAAGAACGCGAAAAATTAAAATGGGCGCTTTCTGACCTTTCGGAAAAACACACCCAGCTGCGCGGGCTTTCGCAAAAAATACTGGAAGCGCAGGAGAATGAAAGAAGACGCGTGGCAGTTGAACTCCATGACGAAATCGGTCAAACCGCGACTGGATTGAAACTAATACTCGAACAAAAAACAAAAGACAAAGATGAAATAATAGCGGACGCGCGCGCAGTTACAAACAAATTAATTCAAAGCGTGCGCGAAATATCACTCAACTTGCGCCCCGCTGAGCTGGACGACCTGGGGCTTTATGCCGCGCTGGATGGATTATTCAAGCGCTTCACACAGCAAACTAAAATTATAGTCCGCCACAACATCAACCCAATGAAAGACCACCGCTTCAACAAATCCATCGAAACCGCTATTTTCCGCATCACACAGGAAGCGCTGACCAATGTTGCGCGACACGCCGAAGTAAATGAGGTCAACGTGGCTTTGAATGTAAACGCCAATCATTTATGGCTTGGCATCGAAGATAAGGGCAAGGGCTTTGATCCTTTGACAAAAAATACAAACTCATCCACAGGCTTATCAGGAATGGAAGAGCGCACCAATCTGGCAGGCGGGCATTTCAAAATACAATCTGCGCCAGACAAAGGGACTTTCATACTTGTTGATTTTGACCTGACTAAAACAGAGGCGTAAACCATGCCACATAGAACAATTATTCTTGCAGACGATCACAAATTAGTCAGGCAGGGCGTCCGATCCCTGCTCGAGGCGCAGCCCGGACTCAAAGTCATCGGTGAGGCAAGTGACGGGCTGGAAGCGCTCAAACTCATTGAAACGCTTTCACCAGATATAGCCATACTTGATGTGATGATGCCCAACATGAACGGGATCGAAACCGCAAAACTGGTAAGCCAACGCGCCTTAAAAACCAAAATCATCTTCCTCACCATGCATGCAAATGCCACATACGCCGTCCGCGCATTGCAAAGCGGCGCGCTGGCTTACCTCTTAAAAGATGCGGACTTCGATGAGATACTACAAGCCATTGAAACTGTGATGGAAGGCAGGCGCTACCTAAGCGCGGCGATTACCGATGAAGTATTCGAAATGCTGCTGAGCGCAGGCACGGGAATAGACCACAGCCTCGACGCGCTGTCGCCGCGCGAACGCGAGATTTTGCAGCTTATTGCCGAAGGAAATACAAACGCCGCCATTGCGGAAAAATTAACCATAAGCGTCCGCACTGTGGAATCCCACCGCTTGAATTTGATGAAAAAATTACGCATCAATTCACATGCCGATCTGGTAAAGTTCGCCATTCAACAAGGATTGATTACGCCTTAAACGTTTTTTTAACTGCCCCTTAAAAAGTTAAGTTTTTATCGCCTAATTTGAACCGACAGTTTACATAAGGATACGCACAAAGACTGGAGTTAAGATGAAAAACAACACCCCCAAAATTTTAATCATTGACGATGATGTTTTCGCCACCAGCGCGTTGGAAGGTTTGCTATCCAGCGAGAAGTATGACCTGTATTTTGCCTGTGACGGCATAGAGGGCATCTCGATGGCTGTTTCAATTCACCCGGATCTGATTTTGCTGGACGTGATGATGCCCAAGATGGACGGTTTTGAAGCGTGTAAACGCATCCGCTCCATGCCTGACACCGCGGAAATTCCAATCATTCTCATCACATCATTGGATGATCAGGACTCGCGGATACAAGGGCTGCAATCAGGCGCGGATGACTTCATCACAAAACCTTATAACAAAATGGAGTTATTCGCCCGCCTGCAAACCATTTTACGATTGAATCGTTATCGCCGTATTGCAGAACAACAAGCCAAAGTGGAAGAATTAAACCACGAATTATTAACCGCATACAACAAAACCATCGAAGGCTGGTCAAAGGCGCTCGACCTGCGCGACAAGGAAACGGAAGGTCACACACAGCGCGTCACCGAGTTAACGGTTAAATTCGCCCGCATCATGGCAATACCGGAAGATGAATTGGAACATATACGCCGCGGCGCCCTGCTGCATGATGTTGGCAATCTCGGCATTCCAGACGCGATTCTCCACAAGCCGGGAAAATTGACGGAACAAGAATGGGAGATTATGCGCCAACATCCGGTATATGCCTATCAATGGCTCAACGCAATCAAATTCCTCGAGCCTGCATTGGTCATTCCATACGCGCACCACGAAAAATGGGATGGGACGGGTTATCCGCGCGGGCTGAAAGGAGATGCGATCCCCATTGCGGCGCGCATCTTCGCCATCGTGGATGTATGGGACGCGCTTTGCGCGGAACGCCCCTATCGCGCCGCAACAGCCAAATCAGAAGCGCTCGAATATATTCTCAGCCAGGCTGGCTCACACTTCGACCCTTCCTTGACGAAAATATTTGAAAAGATTGTACAAAGCGAGGTGTAGAATTTACGCGCCCACCAACACCTTCAACATACCAGACTTCGCGGCTTTTTCGAACGCGAGGATACCGTCACCCAAAGCGTATTCTTCCGCAATTAAAACAGTAGGGTCTACTTCGCGTTTTTCCATCAGGCGCAGGGCTGGTTCAAAGGGACCGCAGCGCGAGCCGACGATATTAATCTCGTCCACAACAATGGATGAGAAGTTCACGCTCATATCCCCTTTATAAGTGGACTTCAAAACCAAAGTCCCACGCGGACGAATGGCGGTGCGCGCGATATTAAACCCGTCTGGCGAGCCAGTGACTTCGACGACTACATCCCATTTGCGCGGCTGAATATTTTCCGCGGAGATGATGCGAATTCCGCGCGCGGTCAACAAATTTTGCTGGAATGAATGACGCGCAAGGACATGTAAATCACAGCCTGTTAACGCCAATGTCTGTGAAATCAATTGCCCCAAGCGCCCCGCGCCAACAACCAATACGCGGTCTGTCGGTTTGATTTGAATCTGCTGTTGAATTTCCAGCGCGGCAGCTAACGGCTCGGTAAAGACCGCCATTTTATCCGGGACAGAATCTGGAACGCGATGTAAATTTTCCAAAGGCAGGGTTGTGTATTCCGCAAAGACTCCGTCACGGTTGACAATTCCCAACACGGTGCGGCTTTCGCAATGCGTCGAACGTCCGTTCAGGCAGGCTTCGCACTTTCCGCATACGGCATTGATGTCGCCAACTACGCGCGCGCCGATCCAGCTTGCGTCAGGCGCTTCAACCACCTCGCCGACAAACTCATGACCGAGGACGCCCGTATATGGGTAATATCCTTTGACAAGTTCCAGGTCTGTGCTGCATATTCCTGCCTTGCGAATTTTAATTAATGCCTCATTGGGTTTCTGCGGCTGGGGAACATCATCGCGCAAAGATATTTTATTGTTTTCAAGCCATAATGCTTTCATAAGTTTCTCTTTTACGGAACACGTAATATGTATTCGCTAGCTATGTTGCGTATTCCGTTTCTTATTTGTTTCTCTGCCGCACCGCTTCGTATGTAATCAGCGCGGTTGCAATCGAAACATTCAATGAATTAACTTTTCCCTGCATGGGAATTTTAACTTTCACATCCGCTTGCGACATCCAAAAGTCTGTCAGCCCCTCATCTTCTGTGCCGACGGCAATGGCAATCGGTTCGCGCAAATTAACATCTGTGTACATCACCTGCGCGGATGGGGTTGCCGCCAACACACGGATATTTTTGGAACGCAGCCAAGCCAACGCGCCCGCATTATCTACTTCCACAGTTGGGACAGTGAACAACGCGCCGCGGCTTGCGCGGACAACGTTTGGATTCCACACATCCACGCGCGGGTCGCAGACAATCACCGCGTCTACATGGGCGGCGTCGGCAGTGCGTAAAATCGCGCCAAGGTTGCCGGGCTTTTCAACGGACTCGGCAAGAATCACAAACGGCGCTTCGCTCAATCGAATGTCATTCAATGTTTTATGCGGAATGGGAAAAAGTCCCAGCCAGCCATCGGGATTGTCGCGGTATGAAATTTTTTCAAAGACTGCGCGCGCGACGGTAATAATCTGGGATGCGGAAAAATCCAGCACGGGCGAATCAATTTCGGGGGCGTGAAAAAGCGCGTCGGGTTTAAGTCCCGCAGCAAGCGCCAGAGTCAATTCATCCACGCCTTCGACGAACATCAAGTCATCTTGCAATCGCTGGCGTTTGCTCTCGCGTAGTTTGACAATATGTTTGATTTTTGGGTTTTGCAGGCTGGTAATATCCATAAGCGCAAGATATCGTTATTTGACCAACAACAAACACGCAGTTTGATGGGTCTGTGAATGTTTGATAAAAGGCGGGTCGCTGACTTTGCAAGCGTCAATGGCAACCGGGCAGCGCGGATGAAAACGACAGCCCGAAGGAATGTCAATGGGATTGGGCGTCTCGCCTTTTAAGATAATGCGCTCGCGCCTCATGCGCGGGTTGGGAACAGGGATAACAGATAGCAGCGCTTTTGTATATGGGTGCTGCGGTTTTTCCAGCACTTCCAACATGGTTCCTATTTCAACAATGCGCCCCAAATACATGACCGCGACCCTGTCGGCAAAAAAGCCGACTGAGCCAAGGTCGTGCGTGATGAAGATAACCGCGATTTTGCGCGTGATGCGCAAGTCTGCAAGCAAGTTGATAATCTCCGCGCGGATGGAAACATCGAGCATCGAAACAGGCTCGTCCGCGAGGATGATTTCGGGTTCAAGCACAAGCGCGGCGGCAATTACCACGCGCTGCCGCTGTCCGCCGGAGAGTTCATGCGGATAGCGTTTGAGATAGGTTTCGGCTGGTTTCAAGCCCGCGTCTTCCAATGCTTTTTTTACGCGCTGGTCACGCTCTTTTTTATTTTCGCCAATGCCATGCACTTCCAACGGCTCGTTGATAACTTCTTCGATGGTTTGGGTCGGGTTCAAAGATTCGTAAGGGTCTTGAAAAACCATTTGAATTTTGCGGCGCAAATCTTTGCGGTCAGAGTCGCTGACGTGATTGATGACTTGCCCTTCAAATGAAATCACGCCATCGGTCGGCTCTTCCAAGCCCATCAACAAAAGCGCAAGCGTGGATTTTCCGCAGCCGCTTTCGCCCACCAGCGCGATGACTTCACTGCGCCTGAGGTTGAACGATACATCGTCCACCGCATGAACAAGCCGCGGCGCGGCGCGTGAGAAAAAACCCGGACGGCTTACCTCAAAATATTTTTTCAATCCGCGAACTTCCAAAAATTTTTCTGCGCTCATTTTGAAGCCTCGACAAGGTGGCAACTTGCAAGATGCGCGTCGCCTAAGTTATGCAGGGATGGCTGTTCGACCCGGCAGCGCGCAAAGGCATGGGGACAGCGCGGCGCAAAGCGGCAGCCTGCGGGCAGGTTATCCAACTGCGGCGGGTAGCCGGGTATGGATGAGAGTTTTTTCTTCGGTTTGGAAAGGTCTGGGAAAGCCTTGATTAATTCCTGCGTGTATGGATGGCGCGGCTGGTTATAAATCGCGTCCACATCGGCATATTCAGCGGTCACGCCGCCATACATGACCAGGACACGGTCGCACATCTCCGCGACAACGCCGAGGTCGTGCGTGACAAAAATAATCGCAAGCCCAAGTTTCTTTCGCAAATTATCGAGCAGTTCCAAAATCTGCGCTTGAATCATTACATCCAGCGCGGTGGTGGGTTCGTCCGCAATGATGACCTGCGGATTGCAAGCCAGAGCCATGGCAATCATCGCGCGCTGGCGCATCCCACCGGAGTATTGGTGCGGATATGCGTCCTTCTGGTCTGCGTTGATGCCGACCAAGTCGAGCAGTTCGATTACGCGCGCTTGAATTTGCTCGCGCGGAAAGTCTTTGATGTTTCTGACGATTGCTTCCGCGATTTGGTCGCCCACCGTGCGGACGGGATTCAGCGCGTTCATCGCGCCTTGAAAGACGATGGAAATTCCGCTCCAGCGCGTTTTGCTCATCTCCGCTTCGCTCAACGCGGTCAAATCCTGTCCGTTGAAAAACACCTTGCCATCCACAATTTGTCCAGCGGAAGGAAGCAAGCGCAGCAGGGAAAGCATGAGCGTTGTCTTGCCGCAGCCGCTTTCGCCCACCAAACCAATCAACTCGCCGCGATTGAGCGAAAAACTGATATTTTCCACCGCGCGGGCGGGCGGCTTGCCTTCATCGTTGACGTAATGAATGGATAAGTTTTGGACTTTGAGTAAGGCTTGCGTATCATCCAATGCTGCTTTACTGGATTGAATAACAGGCCGGCTCGGCATGAGATGATGCGTATCGAGGCGCGGATTCAAAACCTGCTCAAGTCCCTGTCCAAGCAAGGTCAATCCCAGCACAACCCAGACGATGCCAAAACCCGGGAAGAATAACGCCCACCATGCGCCAATGGACATCGCCCCGCGCCCGAAGGCATAATTGAGCATTTGCCCCCAGGAGAGGGCAGTTGGGTCGCCAAGCCCCAAAAAGGACAACGCGCTTTCGTTAAGGATTGCAAGCGAAACAACCAGCACCGCTTGAACGACGAGAATCGGCATGACCAGCGGCAGGATGTGACGCGAGATGATGTGCGCGTTTCCCGCGCCGACAGCGCGCGCGCGCAGCACGAATTTGCGCGACTTGACCGCCAGCGTTTGTGAGCGGACAACGCGGGCTGTCGTCGTCCAGCCGAGCAAGCCAATGACGAAGATGATATTCAACAGCGAAGGTTTGGTCAGCGCGACAATCACCACCATCAAAGGCAGGTCAGGGATGACCAGCATGACATCGGTGAAGCGCATGATGAAATTTTCCCAGCGTCCGCCGAAGAAGCCCGCGACAAGTCCCAGTGTTCCACCGATGACAATGGAAATGAACGCGGCGAAGAATCCCACCATCAACGAGATGCGCGCGCCGAAGACGAAATTCGAGAATACGTCCTGCCCCGCGTCGTCTGTCCCAAACCAGTGCGCCGCGCTTGGCGGATTGTAAATATCGTCAATGGTCACGTCTTGGGTGGAAGATGAATCGTAGGGCGCGATGACAGGCGCAAAAAACGCCATGAACATAATCAGCGCCAACATCGCCAGCCCGACAATGCCAATGCGGCTCTTTTTGAAGACACGCCAAAAATTTTGCCAACGGTCTGTCCATTGATTTTGTGTGTTATCCATTGGCTACTCCGTTTGCACGCGCGGGTCGAGATACGCATAAGTCAAATCAGCAAGGAAATTGGCGGTGATAACCGCGATTGCAATCAACACAAATGCGCCTTGCAGGATGGGGAAATCGCGCCGCCCAACCGCTTCGTAAATTGCGCCGCCAAGCCCGGGCCAGGAGAAAACCGCTTCGATTTGAACCGCGCCCGCGACTGTAAATCCAAGATTGATGGCGATGATGGTCACAAGCGGAAGCATGGCATTCTTCAGCGCGTGGTCTTTCAAAATCTGAAACGTGCTCAAGCCTTTTGCTTTTGCAGTGAGAATGTAATCTTCCGAAAGCACATCCATCAAACTAGAGCGCATGACAAGCGTATATTCGCCCATGTAAACAATGGTGTAAGTCAAAGTTGGTAAGAGCATGTGCCATGCAGTATCCGCCCACTGCTGCATAAGCGGCAAATCACTTGCACCGGGCGTTGCCTTGCCCGCCAATGGCAGCCCGTTATTACTGCCCCAAAATAGCAGGATGATTGCCAGCCAAAATGTAGGCAGACTCCATGCGACCAAGCTGATAATCACCGCGGAAAAATCAACGGATGTGCGCGCCTTCCATGCTGCAAAAACGCCAAAGACAACGCCGATGATGACTGAAAGGATTTGTCCCGCGCCGATGAGCAGCACCGTGTTCCATAAACGCTCCATAAGAATTTCACTCACAGGGCGGTTGGTGTGATAACTAAATCCCATTTCGCCCCGCAGCAGGTTTCCCACATAGATAAAAAATTGCGTATCCAACGGGTTAACATTGCAACTGCCCACCTTAATCGGGTTGAGTGTTTCAAAGCAATTGATGACCGGTTTATCCAGACCGAACCGCACGCGCAACGCTTCGACCGCTTCTTTTTTCAAACGCGGATCACGAATCCCAGCCCGCGCCGGGTCACCGGGCAGGACGCGAAATAAAAAGAAATTCAAAA
>DZBA01000379.1 GCA_022729775.1 Anaerolinea thermophila
GAATCCGTGTAAATCTGTGGCTGGTCTTTTGGTTTTTGGCTTTTCTTGTTCCAGACTTGGAATTGCTGGCAACAGCCATAGGCGGCAGACAACGCAATGCAAAAGGTGGAAAAATATTACTCCGGCGGAGTCAAGCCGTGCTTAATGGCAAAACGCACCAATTCGGGGAGATTCTGCACGCCGAGTTTTTCCATCAACCGGCTGCGATAGGTGTCCACTGTTTTGGGAGAAAGAACCAATTTGCCCGCAATCGCCGCGCTGGTTTCCCCTTCCACAGTTAGCTGTAAAACTTCGCGTTCCCTTGCGCTAAGCAACTCTAAAGGACTTCGCTCTCCCCGCTGGCGCATATAATTTAACGGGGTCGCATCTGAAATTTTCTGGCTGACATACTGCCTGCCTTGATATACAGCGCGGACGGCTCTAACCACCTCATCGCCCGCTGATTCTTTCAGCAAGTATCCTTTTGCGCCCGCTTGAAAAGCGCGATAAATATGTTCCGTATCTGAATGAACAGAAAGAATAATAATTTTTGTTTCGGGGGATTTCAACGTGATGTTTTGTGTCGCGTCAATGCCGTTCAATTCAGGCATGGTGATATCCATCAACACAATGTCCGGCTTGGATGTCAAAATCCCATCCAACGCCTTGCGCCCATCTTCCGCTTCGCCGATAACAGAAATATCGTCCTGCAACTCAAGCAGCGTTCGCAGACCATCGCGCAAAATGCGGTGGTCATCCACCAGATAAACTGCAATCAATTTTCTTTTCATTTTAAAATCCGCAGCGTGATTGTTACGCCCTTACCGGACGCCGACTGAATATCCAAATCCGCATCCAAAGCCCTGGCGCGCTCGCGCATGATGGCAAATCCCCAGTGCGCGGGTTTCGCAAAAACAACCTGCGGCTCAAATCCAATTCCATTATCAGAGATCGTTAACGTCATGTTTTCTTCATCCCTTATCTCGATCACAACCAGCGAAGCATGAGAATGTTTTGCAATGTTATTCATTGCCTCTTGAATAATTCTAAATAATCCAATTTCCACTTCGGGAGAAAATCGCGCGGCATCCTTTCGCCGGTCATTGACCTGCACCCCGATATTTGTCCGCGCCGCGAATTGTTCGCCGTACCACGAAAGCGCAGGGGATAACCCGTATCTTTCCAACATCGGGGGAAGAAAATCCGCGATGACATTTCGCATCCGCGCGACGGTTTCTTCCACAAGATGCGAGGTGTCTGTCAAGCGCGCGCGAATTTTCTCTGATGATTTTTTGGGCAGCAATTGAAGCGCAACGGACAGGTTGATATTAATTGCGGTCAAGTTTTGTCCAATGCTGTCGTGAAGTTCGCGGGCAAGCGATTTAATCTGCTGTTCCTGCATATCCACCATTTGTTGTGAAAGCGCGCGCAGCTGCTGGTTCACATCTTGAAGTTCCGCTGTGCGCTCGCGGACTTTATCATCCAACTCGCGCGTGAGGATCAATAACTCCTCTTTTGTCTTGCGAAGAATTTCCGCCGCCTCCGCTTCGGATTGATAATAATTCAACTGTCTTTGCCGCCAGATTAACACCGCGCCCAACCCCAGATAAAGAATGATTGTGCCTGTCACAATGACCGTGCGCCCAAAGTTTTCATTCACCGGCGCGTAGACGCTGACCATCTCTGTATGCGTGACCAATATCCAGCTAGAATCAGGCACAGGCTGAATATCAGCCAGCATCGCCACATCGCGATAATCCACGCCTTCTATAATTCCAGTGTTTCCTAAAACAGCTTTTGCCGCCAGATTTTCTGATTCACCAGCGGTGAGGCGAAGATTCAAAGCCGCGTCAGGCATAAACTTAAGTGGACTTAAAAGCGTCGCCTTGTTTTTTTCGTAACGAACCAAAAAGGACTGCGCCTGCATACCCTGAGTCACCTGTTGGGCAAGCAGCGGATATAAACGCATCGTGGGGTCAACACGCAAGAGGAGAAAGCCAATCACCTGTTTCTGTTCGATCACAGGAACGAGTACGGCAAGGTAAACTTGTTTATCCAGTTTGCTGCGATAAAAATCTACAAAAATAATTTCACCTGACGTCGCAGATTGCGGAATTTTTTCGAGAACAGCCGCATCCAAATCGAATATATTGGCAGGGGTGGAAAGGTTGATATTTCCCTGCTTGTCAAGTAAGAACACGCCGTTGAATTCGCTGTTTTTCTTATACGCATCCAGCCAATCAAGAACTCGCCCCCGCGCATTAATGTTTTGCGGATTATCAAAATACTCCGCCACAGAATCAGAGAATGCCTGATTTTGATAAATGAAATTTGCATAATTCAAAAGGTTATCGCGCCAATTCCCTAATCCGCTTAATTTGGCATTAGAAACCGTAGAAAGCCACACTTCCGCCTCTACGCGAGATTGCGCCTCGAAATTACGATATGAGCGATAGCCAACAAAAACAATCGTCGCTGCTAATAAAAGAAATAGCGCGATGGAGATGATCAGCGTGCGTCGTTGTTGTTCGGCATACGGTTGCATGGAAAGTTCCTTAAATAAAAACTCGCACTGTAATTTTACATCACAGTGCGAGATTGTTACTTACTCAACCGTTACAATTAGCAATGTCGCCCTGAGTGAAACGAAGGGTCTCTATGATTAATATAGAGATTCTTCGCTACGCTCAGAATGACACTACTCAACCGTTACACTTTTTGCCAGATTGCGCGGCTGGTCAACGTCAAGCCCGCGGATGGCAGCAATGTGATACGCCAGCAGTTGCAGCGGCAGAACCGTGATCACAGGGGACAACATCCACGGCGCTTCGGGAATCCATAATACGTGATCCGCCATTGCCTTGACCTGCTCATCACCTTCGGTGGCGACTGCGATGACAATGCCATCGCGCGCGCGCGCCTGCTGAATCTGCGAGATCATCTTTTCATGCCACGGGTCTTTCGGCGCAATGCACAACACAGGCATGTCCTTGTCAATCAACGCGATGGGACCGTGCTTCATCTCACCCGCAGGATAACCTTCCGCGTGGATGTAAGAAATTTCCTTGAGTTTCAACGCGCCTTCATACGCGATGGGCATGTTGATTCCGCGTCCCAAATATAAACAATCGCGGATATCTTTCAGCACGTGCGCGACCTTTTCGATTTGCGGTTCAGTGTCGAGGACTCTGCCAACGAGGTCAGGCACGAGGCGCAGATCAGATACCAACGCGCGACGAGTCGGCTCGTCGAGAGTCCCGCGCAGATCCGCGAGCAGAATCGCCAGCATGTATTGATCCACCAGCGGGGCTG
>DZBA01000380.1 GCA_022729775.1 Anaerolinea thermophila
CAGCCCGAAGCCATCCGCGGACTTGTGGATGGCGTGCGCAATGGCATGAAAAGTCAAGTGTTGCTTGGGGCAACTGGCACAGGAAAAACTTTTTCCATTGCCAGTGTCATTCAACAACTGCAAAAACCAGCGCTGATTATGGCGCATAACAAGACTCTCGCTGCGCAGTTATATGCCGAGTTCAAAGAGTTTTTCCCTGAAAACGCGGTGTCATACTTTGTCAGCTACTATGATTATTATATGCCAGAAGCCTACATCCCGCGCAAAGATTTGTTCATCGAAAAAGAGACGCAAATCAACGAAGAGATCGAGCGCATGAGACTCGCCGCGACCGCGTCGCTCATTTCGCGGCGCGATGTGATCATCGTCGCGTCAGTTTCATGCATCTATGGCTTGGGATCGCCCGAAGAATTCAGCAATGGGACGGTGACTCTCGCGGTGGGTGAGATTTATCGGCGCAACGCGCTGCTGCGCCAGCTCATCGAGAGTCAATACCAGCGCAACGATATGGATTTGAAGTCAGGCACGTTCCGCGTGCGCGGCGATACGCTGGAGATCATTCCCGCGTACGAAGACAAGCGCGCGTATAAGATCACTTTCTTCGGCGATGAAGTCGAGCGCATTATGCAATTCAATCCCATCAGCGGCGAAATTTACGATGAGCCGAAAGAGATTTCGATTTACCCCGCCAAGCAATTTCTCACCGCCGCAGACCGCCTGAAGGAATCAATCGCCAGCATCGAAGCGGAACTCGAAGAACGCTTGAAGTATTACCGCGACGGCGGAAAATTTCTCGAAGCCCAGCGCATCGAACAACGCACGCGCTACGATTTGGAAATGTTAAAGGAAGTCGGCTACTGTTCGGGCATCGAAAACTATTCGCGCCAGTTGGATGGTCGCGCGCCCGGCACACACCCGTGGACCTTGATTGATTTTCTCCCCAGCGATTATCTTCTCATCCTCGATGAGAGTCACATGACCGTGCCGCAAATTCGCGGGATGTATAACGGTGACCGCGCGCGCAAAGAAACGCTGGTCGAATATGGCTTCCGTCTTCCTTCCGCGCTGGATAATCGCCCGCTGAAATTCGACGAGTTCGAGCAGGTGATGGGCTACACCATTTACACATCCGCGACGCCATCCGAATATGAAATGAAACGCGCCGATCAGGTCGTGGAACAAATCATCCGCCCGACGGGGTTGATTGACCCGCAAGTGGATGTGCGCCCAACCACGGGGCAGGTGGATGACCTTGTGGGCGAAATTCGCCAGCGCGTTGACAACCGCGAGCGCACTTTGGTCACAACTTTGACAAAGCGCATGGCTGAAGAACTCACCAAATACATGAAGGAATTGGGAATCAAAGTCCAATACCTTCACTCTGAGGTGGACACATTGGAGCGCGTCGGTATTTTGCGCGATTTGCGACTCGGCGTGTTCGATGTCATCGTCGGGATTAATCTGCTGCGCGAGGGACTCGACCTGCCCGAAGTGTCCCTCGTTGCCATCCTCGACGCGGACAAGGAAGGATTCCTCCGCTCGGATACCGCGCTGCTGCAAACCATCGGACGCGCGGCGCGCAACGTCAATGGGCGCGTGATCATGTACGCGGATCGCGTCACTGATTCGATGAAGCGCGCGTTGGATGAAACCAACCGCCGCCGCGCGAAACAGGTCAAATACAACGAAGACAACGGCATTGTCCCGATCAGCATCCGCAAGGAAATCCATGACCTAACCGAAGAAATGAGCGCCAAGGCTGTCGGCGAAATGCGCGGCGAGTACAAAACCAAACGCACCGATTCCATGCCCCGCAACGAGTTACGCAAGATTATTGATGAAGTTGAAAAGAAAATGAAAGAAACTGCGAAGAATCTTGAATTCGAGAAGGCTGCCGCCCTGCGCGATGAATTGTACGAGTTGAAGAATTTGCTCGCAGAGGATGAATCCCTCAAACCCTGGGAGCGGATTAAGTTGATGACAGGTGAAGAGTAAACATCGCAGATTAAAGAAGCCCCTGAACGCAGGGGCTTCTTTTTTTATCTCTTATGAATGCAAGGATACAAGTTTGTATCTGTTTTTAAGACATGGTTCAAAAACCAATCGGACAGCGTCTCATGTATCTTGATGGCAAGTTCAGTTGATCCGCCAGCTTGGTTGTACTCCTCGTAATACTTATTTAACATATCAAGAAAAAAAGCGTGCGCGCTTTTATTCTTTTCCGCAATTGGACATTGATGGTCGTCCATGCACTTCTCTTCCTTCCCGAAATGCCATTCTGCGTAAAATTTTAGCCTTTCGATAATTGTATTGATATTGTCCTTGCCTTGATCACGTATAATGGCATCCCCAAGTTTGTTGAATGTGTCAAACAGGTACTTGTGTTGGAAATCAATATTCGGGTCACCCGTTTTGAGACCGTCTTCCCAGTATAGTTTTTTTGGTGAATACATGTTTTCCTCTTTATTTTTTTATCCATTGGTGTGGATGCAATAAAATAATTTTACCTTATGATTGAAGTTGAAACAAAAAACACCCTGTAAAAAAACTTTACAGGGTGTTTACGATTATTTTTTTGGTTTAATGCAAACTGCCTGTTGCCTGGCTGCTTTTTCTTGTTCGCAGGGTCCAGCCGATTGAAAGCGTTGTCTTGCGCTCCTTGAATCCAGCGGATACAGGAATTTTTTCTGCGGTTACGATGGGCGTCGCAATAATAAACAATCTGCCCCAGTTTGGATCTTTTTCATTTTGAATGCAGGTTTGCAGTGTAAGGTGACGGTCCCCGCTGTATACAGCGTAGAATAATTCTTTGGTGTCCAAATAGTCTTTTGTTTCAATATTCATGTATATTCCATTGGGAAGCGCCTTGTATTTGAGTATTGTTTGCACTATAAAACCCTCCGCGCTGCCATTCCCATATATTAGGGTGATTTGGTCTTGCTCTTTTATGTTAAAAAAAGACCTGCCGGCAAGATAGTTATGAGCGAGCAAGCCAATGTTGTTCATTCTTGCCGCCATGTTGAACTCTGTCACGACTAAGGGTTGTGTGGATACAAAACTTGAATCCCCTTCGGGCTGTTGCATAATCGGATATGCCATGATATTGGGCGCGTATATGCCCCGCAATGTGGACATATCCCCATTTCTGACTTTTTTGATAAATGTATTCAAGTTGGGAATGCCGTCATTTTTGTCCGCAGCCCTGGCATGTTCTGGGTTGGAGGATGCGCAGAGTGTAATCGCAAAAATCGCGGTGAAAAGAATTTGTCTTGTAATCC
>DZBA01000381.1 GCA_022729775.1 Anaerolinea thermophila
CAGAATTAAAAAGCATCTTAACCGAATTATCCATGATACAATTTTGTTAACTGCATGTGTAGAGGTGGGTCACCAAACGAAAGAGCGCCTTTCCATTCAACGCCTGGATGTTTGCAAATCTCTCATGCTTATTTATTCACCTGCCTGATGATTCCATCAAGCGGCACATTTGCACAGCGATTTCGTTCCCTAAACGGTTCGCTCAAATTCAGGAGAAAAAAATGGAATACAAACTCTACGTCGGAAACCTGTCCTATAACGTCAGCGAAGCTGACCTGCAAGCCCTGTTTGCCCAAGCTGGCGCGGTTAAATCGGTGGCTTTGATTAAGGATAAATTCTCGGGTCAATCCAAAGGTTTTGCCTTCATTGAAATGGAAAATCAGGCAGACATGCAAAATGCCATTACCATGTTCAACGGCAAAGATTTTCAAGACCGCGCGCTCTCTGTGAGCGTCGCCCGCCCGCGCGAAGAAAAACGCGACTTTGGCGGCGGCAATCAACGCGGCGGATATGGCAACAACAGCAACAACAACAAGCGCGGACATAAAGCCGGGAGCGGTCGCCGCCAGTGGTAATTGAGGCGTGACACAAAAGTCACAGGGCTGTCCCCAAAAGGACAGCCCTGTTTTTTTCTACTCTCCGTTATACTTAACGCATGGCTGTGATGCGCTTCCCTGCTCTGATGAAATATTATGTCGAAAACCAGGCTGAAATTTTGGTTGCCGGTTCGACTGTCCGCGAATTATTTTCAAATGTGTTGAAAAAATATCCCACGCTCAAACCGCATTTGTTCGACGCAAATGGCGACTTGCGCCGCCATTTTAATGTTTTTGTGAACGGCATTCACATCCGCGAATTGGGTGGAATGGATGCCGCGCTGAAAGACGATGATAAAGTAATTCTTATGGCGTCGGCTGCAGGCGGGTAACTTATTCCCAGTTTGATAATAACGCCGCCAGCAATTTTGTCCGCTCTTCGAGGCTGTCTGCAAACATAAATTCGCGCTCGGAGTGATAGCCCTCGCCTACCGCGCCCATCCCATCAATGACGGGGATGCCGAGCGGCGCGACAAAGTTCGCGTCCGACATGCCGCCGGTTCCGCCCGCCTTGATTTCAATTCCCAGACTTTCCCCAACTTTCTTAATTTTCTCAAACGCGATTTTATTCAAATCATTGAACGGCATTGGCGGGCGATTCAAATCGCCGCTCCATTCGATGGACGTTCCATCCAGCGCAGGTTTGAGATTTGCAAACGCGGTTTGCACGCGCGTCCACTCTTCGGGATATAAAACACGGACATCCACTTCCACCGAACATTCATCAGGCACCACATTAGAGACTGTCCCGCCCTGAATGACGCCGACGCTGACCGTTGTGCCTTTGGCGTAGTCTGTCAATTTTTGAATCGCCGGGATTTGATGCGCCATCTCTTCAATGGCATTGCGTCCCTTTTCATGGTCTCCGCCCGCGTGTGCGGCGCGTCCCTTTGTCTTGACCCACAACGTCCCGCCGCCTTTGCGCCACGTTTTAAGCGAGCCATCCACCAGCGCGGATTCAAGCACAAAGACCATCGCGGATTCTTTTGCAAGGCGTTCGATTAATTTGTGCGAAGTCGGGCTGCCAATTTCCTCATCTGACGTGCAAAGCAGGGTAATTGGGCGCGCGGGATTTTTTACGCGCGAAATTGCCCCAAGCGATATGACAATGCCCGCTTTCATATCCAACACGCCGGGACCGAAGATTTTTCCGTCGGCTTCGCGGTAGGGCATTTTTGACAGCGTATTCAGCGGGAAGACCGTGTCCATGTGGCAGACTAACAAAATGCCGCCGCTGCCACGTCCCCAACGCGCGATGATGTGATCCCCGGTTTTGATATTTTTCACGGTTTCGATTTCCGCGCCAAGCGCCTGCGCTTCTTTCATCACAATTGCGCCAACGCGGTCTACTGCGGACTTATCTTGCGAGGGGGATTCGGTTTCGACGAGCTGTTTGAGAAGGGATTTGAGTTCCATGGTTTTATCAATCTAAAAAAATAGGGATGCGACACCCCTTGTGCAAATCCGCAATTCAATTGCGGATTTGCACAAGGACGGCTATCTCACATAAATTGGGTTACTGTAAATCCACCCGCGCAGTTTGCCCAAATATTTTCGGTACGCTTCCACGCGGTAGACACCGGATTCTGTTGTAATATGCGCGAAAGATTGTTTGTTCTTCCAAGTTTGGATGATATTCCCATCTTTGATGAGGCGCATCTCCGCATCGAGTGGAAGTTTGGCTTGCAGGGTCACGCCGCCTTTGGGCGAAATTTCGTCGCCCATCATCGCGGATTTTTCCATACCTTGCGCGGTGAACGTAAATCCGCGCGTGGGGGCGGGCAGGTCATAGCCGACGAAACAATGTCCCGCCGCCATGCCTTCATAAATCATTTTTTTGTCCTTGTTGACTTCGCCGCTTAATGGCTCTGGGATGATGACGTGTGTGTTGATGGTTCGGAAATGAAATTCGTATGGATAGATGACACGGCTGATAAACGCCATGCTCAACTTGAGCGCGTGCGCATCCGAGCCACCGATGGCGATGACTTTTGCGCCGCTGGAAAGCAGCTCGTCCCATTTGGCAAGGGTGGCGGGGATGGGCTGGTGGGCAACCAATTTTGGGAAGAAGGCATAAAACGCGCCGTGAAACAAAGTAGGGACAAGAGTCTTCAACTCGCTGAGCGCGTTCCACAATTCGATGCCGTGATAATTTTGCACGCTCCAATCTTCCCATGAAATATCGGTCTCTTTGACCGCAGGCGCGGCTGGGTCATCTGGGTGCGCAATAAACGCCAGTCCGCCGGCTTCACGCGCCTGATCAATCACGCGCTGGGGATGTTCCGCGTAGGTGGCGAGTTCGCGCCCCGCGTTGAAAATCAGCAGGTGATTTTTTTGTGGGTTACGCGCCTGATCATGCACTTCCTCACCGATGAGGACAAGTACCTTTTTATTCTTTTCCTTATAGTATCCTTCAAATCCATGTACGAGGACATTATGGTCGGTGACAATGACCGCATCCACCCCGGCGGAAATGCCCGCGCGCGCGATGTCGCGGTGTAATCCGCTGCCATCGGAGTAACGGGTGTGCGTGTGTAAATTGACAATGACTTCGGGCATGTTTCCTCAATTAAATTCAGAGCGTCCCCCAGCGCGCCTGATTGTGTGCACGCAAAGGTTGTCACTTGGGACTGCAAAATCTCCCGATTTTGCCTCGAAAGTCAGGAGACTTTCGAATCCA
>DZBA01000058.1 GCA_022729775.1 Anaerolinea thermophila
GGCGGCTGGATTTGGCAATCCAGCCGAGCATCACGGCAATTCCCAGAGAGCCAGACTGTTTTATAACTCATATTTTGTACAATGTTTTTCCGTGTTTTCCGCGAAAATCCGTGTACAAGAAAAAGGCAATTATAAAACCCGACCTACTTTTTTTCTTGTATAATCACCCGCCATGACACAACATTCCTTTTCTTATTTCAATCCCAAATGCGAGGCGCGCGAACACAAAGAGGGCGGATGCGGAGTCTTTGCGCGCGAGAACCTGCCCAAAGGCGAGTTGATCTCGTTGTGGGGCGGGCGCATCGTCCCCAAAAAAGAACTCGACCCGACCATGCCGCGCTTCACCCAGCGCGTGCTGCAAATTGACGAGGAGTTATACATCCTCACCGCCGAGCGCAAAGAGCCGAACGATTGCTTCAACCACTCCTGCGAACCCAATTTGGGATTCACAGGTCAGATCGGCTTGGTTGCCATGCGCGATATTCAAGCAGGCGAAGAGCTGACCTTCGATTACGCCATGTCCGATGGCGAGCCGTACGATGAATTCGAATGTTACTGCGGCTCTGCAAACTGCCGCAAAAAAATCACAGGCAATGATTGGAAAATCCCGTCATTGTGGAAGCGCTACGAAGGCTATTTTTCCCCGTACCTTGCGCGGCGCATTCAAGCGCTGAAACAGCACAAATCCAATTAGCGGAAAATGAACTCTCGCAGTAAAACATTAGAAAGCGTTCTTACGTCAGACCCCAAGAGAGCGTTTCTTAAGTCCTTTTTGTACACGGATTTGACGGATTACTGTAGTCATCAGATAAAGGGCGAACAAAACCTTTTACCACTGAGACACAGAGGCACGGAGGCTTTTCTTTATTTTTCTCCGTGTTTCCGTGCCTGATATGAAAATAGGGTTTCGTAGGTCATGCTTGTAGCATGGCGCTCTCGCGGGAGTAACCGTCACGTTACAAACGTGACCTACGTTTTTCATCCTTCGGGGTGAAACCCTTTCATGAATACTCCGTGGTTCAAAAAAGCGTTCGCCAGATTTCTGACCATTACAGATTTGACGGATTACACGGGCAAACACAGATTTTTAAAAGGGTTTTTCCGTAAAATTGTAATGGTCAAGTAACTGTTGAACAAGAACCTTTTACCACGAAGACACAGAGACACCGAGTTTTTCCTTTGGTTTTCTCCGTGACCCCGTGTCTCCGTGGTTCAAAAAAGTGTGCAACCTATTCCTGACCATTACAGTTTTTCCGTGAAAATCAGCGTAATCCGTGTACTTAAGTTTTTCCTGTAAACCAAAATCACATTATGCAAAAATCCGCCGTGTTAATAAAAGAAACCATTAGGGTCTTTACAAGCGAGTTAAGAAACGGTCTCTTACCCCTCGATTGGAAGATTGCCGTCATCAGCGTTGTCTCGACGCTCTTGCTGCTTCTTGACCATTACCACTTCAACAAACTCGCGTGGAGCATCTACCTCGTCCGCTTTATTGCGTATCTTTTCATCCCGCTGCTGATTATAATTTTTATATTTCGTGAACATCCCAGGGAATACGGCTTTTCATTGGGAGATTGGAAGCGCGGCGCCGCGTACACGGTCATCGCCAGCGCGTTGATGACTCCCGTCATTTATACCCTCGCGCGCGGCGACGCAAATACGCGCGCCTATTACGCCAGCGCGGTCATCGGTCTGCCGTGGACGATGTTCCTGAACCTCATCGGCTGGGAATTTTTCTTTCGCGGCTGGATTCTCTTCGGGTACGCGCGCAAGTTTGGGCACGAGGCATTGTGGCTGCAAGCCGTCCCCTTTGCGCTGGCGCACGTGGGCAAGCCGGAGCTCGAAACCCTTTCCACCATCTTCGGCGGGTTTGCCTTTGGCTGGATCGCGTGGCGCACAAAATCTTTCCTCTATCCATTCTTAATCCATTGGTATATTTCCACGCTCATCATTCTCATCGCAGCCGGCGTGATTGGATGAAATGAAGTTGGAGTAAAATAAAATTTATGAAAAATGCGTTGTATGTTTTATTTGGCGTCATTGCGGGATTCATCCTCGCGGGAGTTTTGTTCTACGTTTCGCGCGCGCCTGCCGGGGAAGCGATTGTCTTGCAGCCCGCGCCCACCGAAGCCCCCATTGTCATTCACATCATCGGCGGCGTCACTCACCCCGGACTCTATCACCTGCCCGAAGGCGCGCGCGTGCAGGATGTGATTGACGCGGCAGGCGGTCTGCTCACCACTGCGGACGTCGCCACCATGAACCTCGCCGCGCGAGTCGAAGACGGTCAGCAGGTCAACATCCCATGTAAAGATAATGCCTGCCCGGTAGGTGAGGAAGTTGTCGAGCTGCCCGGCGGGGAGAATGTTACGCCGCAAGAGACCTCCGGTGAAAACGCAAACACAGAATTGGTTGACGTGAATCTTGCGTCGCAGGAAGAACTGGAAACCCTGACGGGGATTGGTCCTTCCATCGCGCAAAAAATTGTCGAATACCGTGAAGCAAACGGTCCCTTTATTATTGTAGAAGACCTGCTAAACGTAGAAGGAATTGGTCCCGCCACGCTGGACGAAATCCGAGATGAAATTATGACAGGATACGAATAATGTCTTTCGATCACTTTTCCGCCATTGCCCCCATTTACGCGCGCGTGACCTACTCCAAGCGCGAAGTCATGCGCGAAGTTGCCGCGCTCCCGGTCAAAGGTCGCCTGCTGGATGTGGGCGGCGGCACGGGACGAGTCGCATCCGCCATCCGCGACCTTGTGGATGATGTCGTCATTGCGGATGTCTCATTTGGGATGTTGAAACAAACGTCCGCGTTCCGCTCGGTATGCGGGCTTTCTGAATCGCTGCCCTTCCCCACCGAATCCTTTGAGCGTGTCATTATGGTGGACGCGCTGCATCACGTCATCCATCACGGGGACAGCGCGCGCGAAATGTTCCGCGTACTGAAACCCGGCGGCGTGCTGGTCATCGAAGAGCCGGACATCCGCACCTTTGGCGTGAAGTTAATCGCGCTCGCAGAAAAATTGCTGCTGATGCGCAGCCACTTCCTCGCGCCTGACCGCATCGCGGAGTTATTCGCGGTCGGAGAAAAAAACATCCGCGCCAAAGATGGAACCGCGTGGATTATGATTCAAAAAGAAAAAGCCCCCACCCTGTAAAGTTTCATTAGAAAAAAATCTCACTCGCCAAGGAGAAAGAAATGACCAAGAAACTTTTCGATTTTGATTTGGAATTCAAGTTGGGGATCGAAGCAATTGACAACGAGCATATCAAACTGGTGGATATGCTCAACCAGACTCACGCCTTGCTAAGCGAAGGCAAAAAAGACGAAGCCCGCGTGTACTTCGGGCAGACGCTCTCCGAATATGTGAACGAACACTTCACCAACGAAGAAAAATTCATGGAAAGCATCGGCTACCCCGGGCTGGACGAACACAAGAAAATCCATGAGAACTTCAAGAAGTCGTTTCAGGAACTCGCGCCGACCATCGACTCATTCGACGAAGCCGCTTTCCGCAAGGCATTGAGCGACGCCTTCACATGGATCATCAGTCACATTGGGAAGACGGATAAAAAATATGTGACGTTTTATGTTTCTCAAAAGTAAGTGACCTTACGCATTGTCATTTCGAGTGAAACGAGAAATCTTGTCCTGCGACAAAGTGTTTCTCCTCGCTCTGCTCGTCGAAACACTTGCGCCGTGCGCCAGTGCGGTGCGACAATGCCACGTAAGGTGAGTAAATAAAAAAACCTCCGAGTTCTCGCGCAGCGCCCTGTGGGTCGAGAACTCGGAGGTTTGCATTAACAAATTATTCGGTTGTTACTTCTTCTGTCGCAGTGGGAACGTCAGTGGCGGTGGGTTCTTCGGTGGCTGTGGACTCACCTGTTGCGCCGGTAGGCGTGGCAGGGACCGCCGCGCCAGAGGCGACAACCACCGTCAGTTCATTGCCAAACGCGATGCCCTTGTCATTGGACAAACGCCACTTGCCCGTAGATTCTCCGCTGGCGGAAGGCGCGATCAACACCACAGAAATATCCACAGACTCGCCCGGGTTGACAATTTTTCCAATAGGCGTGGAACTTCCCCCCATGCTGTCGCCGCCGACAAAAACCAGCTGGTATGTCGCTGACCACGCGCAGGTGCCTTTATTCGCAACCTTCCACGTTTTGGTGAAGGACTGCCCCACCGGGATTTTCGTCCCATCGGGGATGGTCACATCGCTGACGTATACTGCGTTGTCACAGCCTGCCGCAGGTGTTGAGGCTGTCACCGCCGCAAGATTGATGGTCGGCAGCAGCACGGGCGTGGAAAACACCAAAAAGGTCGAGGTTGGCAGTGGGGTTAAAGAAGCAGTCGGCGATGGGGTAATCATCGCCTGCATGGTCAGCTGTTGGGCGGCAATGGTCGAGGCGGCGTTTGTGTAAATCGCGTTGACTTCACTCTCGTCCAACTTTTTATTTGCGCCAAAAGAAAGAAAGAGCGTGTAAATCCCGGCGACGACCAGAAGCGCAACGCCTGACCACATAAGAATTGTTTTTGTTTTCGTATCCATTTATTTTTTCTCCTTTACAGGGATAAGATTATAGCGGACTCCGCAAGTTCTACTTGCGGAGATTTTACAAAAGCGGACATCTTCCAGAAGTAGAACTTCTGGAAGATGTCCGCTAGAGTAACCCGTAGAGTAAAATGAAGCCATGTTAATTTATGATTTAGACCTCCCCACCTTGGGCAACCTCCTAAAGCAATGGAACGAGCCCGCCTACCGCGCCAAGCAAATCTGGCAGGGACTATACCAACATTTCTACAACTCTGCCGACCAGTTTACCAACCTGCCATCCTCCCTGCGCGCCAAACTTTCCACGAACCTCGATTTCACCGGCATGACTCCCTCGCTCGTGCAGGATTCGAGCGACAAGCAAACGCGCAAGACCTTGTTCAAACTACCCGACGAGAATCTAATCGAAGCGGTGTTGATGCGCTACGACCCCGATTCCGGTTCCGCGCGCGGACGGCGGACGCTGTGCATCTCCACGCAGGCGGGCTGCGCGATGGGCTGCACCTTCTGCGCCACCGGTCAAATGGGATTCAAACGCCACCTCACCAGCGGGGAAATCGTCGCGCAGGTCATGTATTACGCCAACCTCTTGCATCAGGAAAATCTTCCCGTCACGAATATCGTTTTGATGGGCATGGGCGAGCCTTTCCACAATTACGAAAATACCATGGCAGCCATTGACCGGCTCAACGACGCGGATGGGTACAACTTCGGCGCGCGCCGCTTTACCATATCCACCGTTGGAATCGTCCCCGCGATTAAACGCTTCGCGGACGAAAAACGGCAGGTCAACCTTGCCATTTCCCTACACGCAGTAGATGACGAAGCCCGCGTCGAGATGATGCCCATCAACAAACGCTACAAAATCGCGGAAGTCCTCGAAGCCTGCGAATATTACGTCGCCAAGACCAGCCGCCGCGTGACCTTTGAATGGGCGCTGATTCACGGGGTCAACGACATGCCGGAAGTCGCAAAGAAACTTGCCGCGCTGTTACGCGGTTTGATGTGTCACGTCAACGCGATACCGCTCAACCCAACAAAGGGATTTGAAGGCAAAGGCGCAGACCGTGAGCGCGCGGGCATCTTCAAAGAGACTCTCGAAGCCGGCGGAATCCCCTGCACGATTCGAATGCGGCGCGGAATTGACATCCAAGCCGGCTGCGGACAGCTGGCAGGAGAAAGCCTGAAATAAAGTTGCAGACTACAGGTTGAAAGTCACAGGTTACAGGTTGCAAGTTGAAAGAGACAATTCGATTGAAATATTAAAACTGGCTCATTGGGAATTGCCGTGATTAAAAACCATTTGGACACGGATGCGACGGATTACGCGGACAAAACACGGATTTTTTGGGAAAAAATCCGCTCGATTCCGTCGAATCCGTGTAGTCCGTGTACCAAATCACGGCAAATCCCAGAGAACCTTAAAACTCTCTTGCAAAAATCCGTAAAAATCAAGTATAGTCAGGCGAATTTAATCTTAAACCTTCCAACCTTCCAACCTTCTAACCTTCCACCCCCACCCACCAACAATGAAAAATAACTGGCTCGAAAGCCCCCTTCACCCCGCACTACCCAAATTCACAAAAGAACTCGCCCTCTTCATCATCGTCATTTCACTTGCGATTTTTACGCGCTTTTACCAACTCGAACCGCGCGCGATGAGTCACGATGAAAGCCTGCACACCTATTTCTCGTGGCTGCTCTATCGCGGACAAGGCTACCAGCACTCGCCGATGATGCACGGACCGTTTCAATTCCACATCGTCGCGCTGACTTACTTCCTGTTCGGTGCGACAGATTTCACCTCACGCATCCCTGCTGTGATGTTCAGCATCGCCACCGTGTGGATGGTCTGGTACTGGCGCAGGTATCTCGGCAAATGGGGCGCGCTCATCGCGGGATTTCTTCTCGTCATTTCGCCGTACATGCTTTTCTACGGGCGTTACGTGCGCAACGAATCTTTTGTCGGGCTTTCGGGCATCGTCATGCTTTATGCCATGCTCCGTCACCTTGAAGCCGGCGGCAAAAAATACCTGCTCATCCTCGCCGCTGCGCTCGCGCTGCACTTCACATCGAAGGAAACGTCTTTCATTTATGTAGCCGAAGCGTTGATTTTCCTCGCGGTATATTTTGTGGCGCAGGTCACGCGCCGCCCCTGGCAAAATGCCGAGAACGATTACCGCGCGTTTATCATCTCGTTGGGAATTGCGATTCTGCTTGCCGCATCCGCTGTGACGTATGGGATGTACACGCACGAATCCGCCGCGCCCGCCGCCATGCAGACCGCTGTGCCGGTTGACCCCAACGCGCCCGCCGCGCATTCCGCAGCAGCATCGAGCCTGCCGCTTCCGTTGATGATTCTTGCGCTGATCGCCATCCTCGCGCTGGTCGCCGCCGCATACTTTTTGATTCGCGGCTACACATGGGAACGCATCCGCAATGAGCGCTCGTTTGAATTACTCATGGTCAACGGGACGATTGTGCTGCCCATGCTTGCGCCCTTCCCCATCAAATTCTTCGAGAAGTGGTTGAAGGTTGCCATTCCCACCACCGCGCCGGAAGTGCAGGCATTGAGCGCGGACATGCGCGGGATTCTCGTTATTGCGGGATTTTTGATTTTCATGTTCGCCCTGTCTGCCATTGCCGGGTTGCTGTGGAACAAGGAAAAATTTTGGCAGACCGCGCTTGTCTTCTGGATTCCGTTTACGGTTTTATACACGACCGTCTTCACCAACAGCGACGGATTTTTTACCGGCACAATCGGCTCGCTCGGTTATTGGATTGTTCAACAAGACGTGGAACGCGGAAGCCAGCCCTGGTATTACTACATCCTCGTTCAAATTCCCATTTATGAATTTTTACCCGCGCTGGGATTCCTGCTCGCGCTGTTCATCGGGCTGCGAAGAAAATCCGCGCCGCAGATTCAGCCCGCGCAAGACGAATCCGCGCATGAAGAAGAAGTCCTGCAAATCATCGAAGCGGAAGACGCAAATCCCGAAGAAAAGAATTTCGCCAACACCTTCAGCCTCTTGGTATGGTGGAGCGTTATCAGCGCCATTGCGTTTTCGGTTGCGGGCGAAAGAATGCCCTGGCTGACCTATCACATCGCCCTGCCGATGATTTTGATCACGGGCTGGGCATTGGGATATTTAATTGACACCACCGATTGGGAGCGATTGAAAGAACAACGCATTCCATTAACGCTTGCGGCGTTTGCCATTTTTCTTGTCAGCGTAACAGGCATGGCGCTCGCGCTCGGCGGGACAACGCCCCCATTTCAGGGCAAGGAACTCGCGCAGCTGCAAGCCACCAGCGCGTTTCTGCTGCCGACTGTCATCGCCATCTTAAGCGCGGTGGGACTCACCTACCTTTTGCGCGAATGGACGTTCAAAGATATACGGCATGTCTTTGCCTTGATTCTTTTTGCGCTTTTGGCAGTGTTGACCATGCGCGCATCGTTCCGCGCTTCGTATATCACATACGACCAAGCCACCGAATTTATGGTGTACGCGCACGGCGCAAGCGGAATTAAAGAAGTGATGGCGCAAGCGAAGGAAATTTCACAGCGCACCACCGGCGGAATGGGCGTTGCCATTGCCTATGACGCCAGCGCGCCGGACACCGGCGTTTCATGGCCCTTTGTCTGGTATCTGCGCGATTACACCAACCAACGTTCCTTTGACCAGCCCACGCGCTCGCTGCGCGATTCGGCGGTCATCGTTGTGGACGAGAAGAACTTCGACAAAATCGAGGCGGCAATTGGTCCCGGATATTACCGCATGGATTACATCCGCATGTGGTGGCCCATGCAGGATTATTTCGGGCTTGTGTATGACCGCGACCCGGCAACGCCCTTCCCTGAAAATTATGCGTGCAGCGGAATTTTCAGCGTTTTCAAATTAGACAAATCGAAGGATTATTCACGCTTCTGCGAAGGCTTCACCGATCCACGGGTGCGCGCGGGAGTCTTCAAAATTTGGTGGGATCGCGATTACAGCAAATACGCGGAAGCCAAATCGCGCCCCGATTTGACTCTCACCACCTGGAGTCCAGCGGACAAAATGCGCCTGTATATCCGTCAGGATGTTGCGGGTCAAATGTGGAATTATGGCGTCGCGCCGACCACCCTCGCCGCGGAAAAAGACCCGACCGAAGGCAAGTATGTTTTGCTCGCCGCCGACCTGACGCTCGACGCCGCCAAAGGCTTGAACTTAAACGCGCCGCGCTCGCTCGCCTTTGCCAAAGATGGAACGCTCTACATCGCGGACTCGCGGAATCATCGCGTCATCCATGCCGATACAACCGGCAAAGTTTTACATCAATGGGGAACCTTTGCCGATGGCGTTAGCGTTCCCCTGGGCAACAGCACGCTCAATGAACCCTGGGGCATCGCGGTTTCGGATGATGGCTTTGTATATGTGACAGACACATGGAATCATCGCATCGAAAAATTCGATAAAGCGGGCAAGTTCATCAAAGCATGGGGTATCTTTGGACAGGGAGAAACGCCCGAAGCGCTTTACGGTCCGCGCGGGCTGGCAGTGGATTCCAAAGGGCGCGTGTATCTCACCGATACGGGCAACAAACGCGTGGTCGTCTTCGACGCGGACGGAAATTACGTCACGCAGTTCGGCAGCGCGGGCTTCGAGCCGGGACAATTCGACGAGCCTGTCGGCATTGCCGTTGATAAAAACGGAACCGTGTATGTCGTAGACACATGGAATCAACGCGTTCAAACTTTTGTGCCGGTGGAAAACGGCGTCAGCATGATGTTCGTCCCTGACAAACAATGGGACATTTACGGCTGGTTCGGTCAATCGCTGGAGAATAAACCCTTTATCGCAGTGAACGATGACGGGCATGTCTTCATCACCGACCCGGATGGATTCCGCGTGCAGGAGTTCGACCAAAACGGAGAAGTCATCCGCGTCTGGGGCGACTTTGGCAACGCGCCTTCCAACTTTGGGCTGCCCTCCGGCATTGCAATAGATGGCGAAGGACATGTCTGGGTCACAGACAGCGTATATAACCGCGTAATGCGATTTACGCTTCCATAAATCGCAAACTTTGAATGCCTCTAATCAAATTTCCCAACCCGCTTAATAAAAGTTCCAAACCTGCCGGAAAAACCCTCACCCCAAAAAAGGGTGGGGGCGGTTCCGCGCCCAAAGGCAAGGCGCACGAACCTGCGCCCGCGCCGCCTGCCTTGCCGGCGGTGACATGGTGGAATCAGCTTTCCGCCGAACGAAAACTCGATGTCGTCGGCATCGGAATTACCTTTATCGGCATCATCATCCTTTTGGGATTAATCTCTGCCAACCGTTCCGCCTTCATCGGCGGCATCATCCTCTTCCTTTCGCAAATCTTCGGGTGGGGCGTGTACGTGCTGCCGCTGGGATTGCTCATCTTTGGCTTGTGGCTCATCTTTCGCAAAATCGAACGCATCCCCCCGCTCTCGAGTGAGCGCATTGTCGGCAGTGTGCTTCTCTACCTTTGGCTGCTGACCGCGTTACATTTTTTAATTTCCACCTCTGCCACCGCGGAAAGCGAAGCCCTGCAAGGTCGCGGCGGCGGCGCGCTCGGCGGACTCTTCCTGCGCTTCATCTGGTTCTGGATCGGCGAAGTTGGCACATTCATCGCGCTGGTCGCGTGGCTCATCATCGGCGCGTCGGTCATGCTTGATAAACCCGTGCCGGAATTATTCCGCTGGACGCTGCCCTTGATTGCCCAGCTGCGCAAATGGATTTTCAAACGACGCAAAGAATCAGCGGCGGAATTCGCGCCCCAACCCTCCCCCGTTTTTGATTCTGCTTCCCAAGAGGAACTCACGCCGGTTGCCTCCGCCGCCATGCCAAAGGTGACGCGCACCGTCAGCGGTCCCACTGTCATCGAATGGAAGCTGCCCCAAGTCGCGGATATTTTAGATGAGGGCAACGCGCCCACCATCAACGAAGATTTTGTGCAGGCGCGCGCGCGTCTCATCGAAGAAACGCTCGCATCGTTTGGCGCGCCCGTGCAAGTGGTTGCCATCAGCCGCGGACCTTCCATCACGCAATTTGGGGTCGAACCGCTGTTCGTCGAAACGCGCGGCGGCGTTAAGACCAAAGTCCGCGTGAGCAAGATTGCCTCGTTATCGAACGACCTTGCGCTGGCATTAGCCGCACCGCGCATCCGCATCCAAGCCCCCGTGCCGGGACATGGCTACGTTGGCATCGAAGTCCCCAACGATGAAATGGCGGTTGTCGCCTTGCGCGACCTCCTCGAAACCGAAACATATAGAAAGAACGCGAAGCCGCTCATCTTTGGTCTGGGACGCGACGTGGCAGACAAACCCATCCTTGCCAGCCTCGAAGGAATGCCGCACATGTTGATTGCAGGCACCACCGGCTCCGGTAAATCGGTATGCGTCAACACCATTCTCACCTGCCTGCTCTTGCAAAACACGCCCGATGACCTGCGCCTTGTCCTCGTTGACCCAAAGCGCGTGGAGTTGACCGGCTACAACGGAATCCCACATTTGCTCGGTCCCGTCGTGGTGGAAATGGACCGCGTGATTGGCGCGCTGCAATGGATGACGCGCGAAATGGACAAGCGTTATCACACCTTCGCGCAGGTTGGCTCGCGCAACATCGTGGATTACAACACGAAGATGAAAGCCAAGGGAGAAAAGAAACTTCCCTACCTTGTGGTCATCATTGACGAACTCGCAGACTTGATGATGATTGCGCCCGAAGAAACAGAAAAGACCATCACGCGCCTTGCGCAGCTTGCCCGCGCAACGGGGATTCATCTCATCCTTGCCACGCAGCGCCCCTCGGTGGATGTGGTGACCGGTCTCATCAAAGCGAACTTCCCCGCGCGCATTGCGTTCGCCGTCGCATCGAACACGGACAGCCGCGTCATTCTCGACCAGCCCGGCGCGGAAAAATTGCTCGGACGCGGCGACATGTTATACCAAGCGCCCGACGCGCCCGCGCCGGTCCGCTTGCAGGGCGTCTTCGTCTCGGATCACGAGATTCACCGTCTGACCGATTTCTGGCGCGACCAAGCCGGCACATCCGTGCAAGCGCCCGCAGACGATACGCCCGCGAATGCCATTCCATCCAATGTGCCGTTAAAGCAGGCTCCATTATGGGAAGATATGACCAAAGTCGAAGGCGACCCAATTTACGATGAAGCGGTCAGCATCATCCGCAAGGAAGGCAAGGCTTCCGTCTCGATGCTGCAAAGAAGGCTGCGCATCGGATATACGCGCGCTTCTCGGCTGGTGGATAAGATGGAAGATGAAAAGATTGTCGGTCCGCCCGAAGGCGGGACGCAACTCCGTCAAGTGCTGGATTATGGAAATGAAAAGCCGCCGGAAGAAAGATAAAAAAACATCCCAAAGGTTTATGAAGCCTTTGGGATGTTTTTAGTCAGGGAGCGCGCTTGTATTATTTCTTCACGCCTTTTACCTTCACAGAAACGCGGAACACAAGATAAGCATATCCCACTGTAAAAAGTAGAAAAGCCAAAACCAAAATCCACCCATTGGTGCGGATGACCTTGTACATGAACATCCCAAGCAAGGTGAGGATAAATCCGCCAGCCGACGCAACCATCAAGGTAATTGCCGTATTTTTCTGCGTGGCTGGGATGTTGCTCAACAGCCAGATGAATACGGCGGTGACAGCCAACGCGCCGCCGTAGAAGCGCGTCACCACTTGAGTGGCAACGGAGGCATCGAAGAATCCAAACATGGTGAGGAAGAAACTGGGCGCAGCCACGAACAGCACGCCCGTCACAGCGGCAACAATGGCGTTCAAGGTAAACATCAAACGATAGTTCATTTTGCTCTCCTTATTCAAATCGAGTTACCTTGTTTGAGTATTTTTCAACAAGGCGTGGACAATTGGGCAACAAACCTCATTATATTAGACTTTATCGGTGCTAAGCCAAATACTTTTATAGGGACGCGGATGAGCGCGGATTTACTTCGTGACCGTCGTGTCCTTTGTGTTAAGAATTTTTTCAAAGGGTAGCAACTTGGGTTATATGACAATCACTTGCACGCGCCCATGTTCAATTTGACCATCGCGGAGCCGGGTTCTTCATCGAGCGGGGCGCAGCAATTTTGCGCGGCGGAATATCCCATCCCCTCTGTACAATGCACGCTGTTCAGTTCGAGCGTTTCGAGCGGTCTGCAAGGCGCGTTGATGACCGTGACCTTGTGCGCGCGGAGCGGCTCACCGGTGCAAGTCCACACGTCGAGGCTGTACCCGCCTTCGATTTTTCTCATGCCGCTATCCACGCATCCCAAGCCATAAGTCGTATCCATCGGCACAACCCGCGCGCCGGCTTCCACATCCACGCTTTGATAGGCTTTGCCGCTTTCGCAAAATGTATATTCCGGGGACGTGTTTGGAACGACAGGGTCGGGACAAGGTTCGCAGACCGGCGCGATGACCTGAACCGTAGGCGTGGGCGTGCCAAATAAATCAAAAAAATCTATGGTCGCCGTAGGCAGGGGCGTTTGAGTCGGCGGGCGGCGCGTGGGAAACGGCGTGATAGTTGCCTCATCCGCGCACGCGGAAATCAAAAGAATGCCCCAAAAAAGAATCAGCGATAAAGAATATTTTATCTTCATAAAGTTATACCTCCAAGCAATTGTAATAGACGGATATGAAAAAAGGGGTTCTCTAGGATTTGCCATGATTTGGTACACGGACAACACGGATTTGACGGAATCGAGCGGATTTTTTCCCAAAAAATCCGTGTCTTGTCCGCGTAATCCGTCGCATCCGTGTCCAAATGGTTTTTAATCACGGCAACTCCCA
>DZBA01000382.1 GCA_022729775.1 Anaerolinea thermophila
TGCGGGGACAACGCGCGATTCGATTGACACCAAACTCGAAGTGGATGGACTGCCCGTCACGTTGATTGATACCGCCGGAATCCGCAAACGCGGCAAAATTGACCAGGGCGTGGAGCAATACAGCGTCATCCGCGCATTCAAATCCATCGAGCGGGCGGATGTTGCCCTGCTGGTGATTGATGCCGTGGAAGGCATCACTTCGCAGGACGCGCACATCGCGGGCTACATCCTCGATGAGTGGAAGTCGTGCGTGGTGCTGGTCAACAAATGGGACGCCATCGAAAAGAATAACGAGACGATGGAGGAGTTCACCAAGCGGATTCGGAAAGACCTGAACTTCATGGATTATGTGCCGATCCTCTTCATCTCCTGCAAGACCGGTCAGCGGGTGGAACAGGTGCTGCCGATGGCGTTGCAGGTGCAGGAGGAACGCCTTGCGCGTTTGTCCACATCCATGTTGAACAAGATCATCCACGACGCGCAGGATGCGCATCCGCACCCGACCCATTCCGGGCGCGCGTTGAAGATGTACTATGGCACGCAAGTCCGCAGCGACCCGCCGACGTTTTTGATTTACGTCAACGAGCCGAGCTTGATGCACTTTACGTATTTGCGTTATTTGGAAAATCAAATCCGCCTGGAACACAGCTTTTTGGGAACGCCGATTCGACTGGTCACAAAAGGAAGAAGGGAAGACTGATGATGAAAAGTTTCGATGAGCGCGCCAAAGGTTGGGATGCCGACCCCATGAAAGTGGAACGCGCGCGCATGACAGCGGATGCAATCCGCAAGATGCTTCCGCTCTCGCGGGAAATGTCCGCGCTGGAATATGGATGCGGGACGGGCTTGATCAGCTTTGCGCTGCAATCCGATTTGGGACAAATTACCCTCGCGGACACGTCTCAGGGAATGTTGGATGTCCTCGCGGAAAAAATCTCCGCTTCGGGCGTGGATAATATGCGCGGACTGAGACTCGACCTTGCGGTGGATCCGCTCCCCGCGCAGCGTTATCACATCACCTATTCGTTGATGACCCTGCATCACATCCACGATGTAGATGATATCTTGAAGAAATTCCATGCATTGCTTGAACCCAGCGGATATTTACTGGTCGCGGACTTGGATGCGGAAGACGGAAGTTTTCACACGGATGGCTCGACGGATGTGCATAAAGGGTTTGCCCGCGCGGCGTTACAGTCACAGGTGGAAGCCGCCGGGTTTGCAGGCGTAAAATTCGAGACTGCGTATGTCATTCATAAAAAAATTGGGGATGAGCAAAAATCATTCCCCGTGTTTTTGATGTCCGCGCAAAAAAGAGACAATCGCCCGTAAGGGCGGTTGTCTCTTTTAGATTTGTTCCCTGATTGATTGCATCAGAGAGTGTTTCTTAAGTAGATATGGCTTTCTTTTGTACACGGATTTCGCGGAAAACACGGAAAGAACGGCTTTTGAAAAGGCTTTTTCCGTGAAAATCAGTGTCGTCCGTGTTTAAGAAACCGTCTCTAACAAGCGGTTTGGTCTACAATCGAAACCTTGTCTTCCTTGTTGGGGATGAGGCACAAAAATTCAAAAGGTTCTTCGCCGATGTTCTCGTAAAAATGCGGCACGCCTTCGGGGATGAAAACCACATCTCCCGCGTGGACTTCGTATAACTCCCCAGCAATGCCGATTCTGGCATGTCCGCGCAGGACGTATTGCTCATGTTCGACGGTATTGGTGTGCATGGGCATTCCGCCGCCGGGCTGCATTGCAAATTTCCGCATCGCAAAATTGGGACCTTCCTGCGCGGAAATCAATACTTGAATGGTCGTGTCTCTTCCTGCCGCTACGTTTTTGGCTTCGACGTCGGTTACATGTTTTACGCTCATAGTCACCTCGCAAAAGATATGTTTGTGTTGATGAAATAATCTTACCATTAAAGATACTTTGGTTTATTGGAAATTGGGGAGTGGCTAAAAAGATGGGCTAGAACAAATCTTTTACCACTGAGACTCGGAGACACTGAGATTCTTTGAAGTTTTTCTCCGTGCTTCAGTGTCTCGGTGGTAAAAAAATATAGGCAAGCCCATACAATTAGACACTCCCGAAAAATGCCGTGAACAAAGTGCGATTTCTGTAAAAATAGAAAGAAATTAAATCAGCAAGATTGTGTCAACAAAAAAACCTCCGAGACCGCTTTCGCCATCTTGGAGGTTTTACTACTCATCTAATCTCTATTCTTTCACTTCCCCATCAATCACATCGCCATCTTTCGGACCTGACGCGGCGGGACCGCCTTGCGGTTGTCCCTGCCCTTCTGGCTGACCTTGCGAGTACAGCTGCTGGCTCAACGCATGGAAAGCGTTTTGCAGGGCTTCGGTCTTTTGTTTGATGCTGGCAAGGTCATCGCCTTGCGCGGCTTGCTTCAGGTCGCTGATTTGTGTTTCGATGGAACCGTGTTCCGCAGCGGGGACTTTGTCACCGAGTTCGCGCAGCGCCTTCTCGGTTTGGTACACGAGATTATCCGCGTCGTTCTTGACTTGAATTGCCTCACGGCGCTGTTTGTCTGCGGCTTCGTTCTGGCGCGCTTCCTGCACCATGCGATCAATGTCGCCTTTGTTCAGGTTGGTCGAAGCGGTGATGGTGATCTTCTGTTCCTTGCCTGAGGCTTTATCCTTCGCGGTCACATGCAGGATGCCATTCGCATCAATATCGAAGGTCACTTCCACCTGCGGAATTCCGCGAGGTGCCGGTGGGATTCCATCGAGGCGGAATCTTCCGAGGCTCATGTTGTCCTGCGCCATCGGGCGTTCGCCTTGCAGGATGTGAATGTCCACTGCGGTTTGATTATCCGCGGCAGTCGAGTATGTCTCCGTCTTGCGGACAGGGATCGTGGTATTGCGTTCGATCATCACGGTCATCACGCTGCCCATCGTCTCCACGCCGAGCGAAAGGGGAGTGACATCGAGCAGCAAAATATCTTTGACTTCGCCGCCAAGCACGCCGCCTTGGATCGCCGCGCCAATGGCAACCACTTCATCGGGATTGACTCCCTTGTTGGGCTCTTTGCCGTTGGTCAGTTTGCGGACAAGTTCCTGCACCATCGGCATACGCGATGAACCACCGACCAGCACGACTTCGTCGAGTTTATCCGCGCTCATGCCCGCGTCTTTCAACGCCGCTTCAAACGGGGTGCGGCAGCGCTTCAACAGGTCTTCGGTCATCTGCTCGAACTTCGCGCGGCTGAGTTTTAACTGTAAATGTTTCGGTCCGCTCGCGTCGGCGGTGATGT
>DZBA01000059.1 GCA_022729775.1 Anaerolinea thermophila
AGTATCCACGTTGGATCGAAGGGTGATGCAAGAATCTCAAAATAAGACTGTGCGCTCTTTGCATCGTTTCAGTATCCACGTTGGATCGAAGGGTGATGCAAGCTTCGTGGATGGCAGACATCACACGGGTTTCTTCGTGTTTCAGTATCCACGTTGGATCGAAGGGTGATGCAAGTAATACCCAATCCGATGACCGCCCAAAGAATACTCAGTTTCAGTATCCACGTTGGATCGAAGGGTGATGCAAGTGTGGATACGGCTGTGGGCGGCGGGCTGTCCGCTGCGGGCGGGTTGTGCTATGTGGACACTGAGCAAATTTTATATACCAATATCAGCGCGGGCGTGATGACGGTCGCGGCGAATGGTCGCGGGTATGGGGGGACGACTGCGGCGGTACATCTTGACAACGCGGTCTTGAAGCGCAGTCAGATGATGGCGAATGGTCAGGATGTGCGCGTGCAGTTCAATCAAAATTTTGTGGATATTTGGACAAGCGGGATGAATACGAGCGCGACCAAAATCTGGTGCGTGCCAAAATATCAGGCTGATTTCAAAATGACTTTGTTGACCGCGCTTGGGACAGGGAGCGTGTCTGCCATTGCGGTGGAAAAGACGACAGCCAACCTTGCAGTGTTGAAGCGGATGCCCGCTTCGGGATTGCTGTTGATTGAAAATGAAGTTTTTTATTATGCGGGCGTGAACATCACAACCTATGTGATTACGGTGGTGGGCAGGGCGCAGCGGGGTACGTCCGCGGCGACGCACGCGGCAAAGGTCGCTGTGAGGATGATTGAGCATGATGTATGGCTGCTGTGGGGTAACGCGAGCATTGACGCGCAAATCGTGAATGATGCGCGGAAACCGATGATCAACCTTGCGACGAGTACCAATACGACATGGGTGTGGGAGTCCTTTGGGACGGCGAGCGGGACGCGCAGCGCGACATGGAGACCGACGTTGGTCAAATCGGCGGGGCAGACGAGCGCGACGCCAACACGGTTATATACCGACACACAAAACGCGGATGCGGACCCGTTTGCGGTGGTTGGGATTTCGGCGCGGGCGTTTCAATCCGCTGGGGTGTGGAAGGCAGAAACCTACGAGGCAAACTGGCTGGTGAGTCACCCTGCTGGGTTTGCGACTGTGACCGTGAGCGGATATAAGCGGCGCACGTCAACCACGTGGTCGGTGCTGACGTTTGTGAAGTCTACCAATGGCACGACTATGACTGTGGTGTTTACCGAGGCGACGCCGACGGTTGCAAACGCATGGCAGGCATTGGCGGCGCACAGCGGAGTCTCACTGTCTACGGGTGTGTGGACAACGATTGGAATCAAGGGGAGCGGGAGCGTGACGGCTGTCGCAAACCATGAGCATGATTTTGAACTGACCGACGCGAGCGCGACGATCACCTCCGCGTCCGTGATGCAGTTGGGATTTGCCAGCACAACAGAGGATAACTATTACCTCGATGCGGCGATTTCTGTCACGGAGACGGGCGAGTCTTTACAGGTAATTGGGACGTGCAAGGTGGGGGACGAGATTGTGATTGACTGTGACGCGGAGACGATCAAGGTCAACGGCATCGAGGGCGGGATTGCGCTGGATTGGAACAGCGTGCGCGAGGGTTGGCTGGATTTACCATCGCCGCAACAAAAGTCCACTTGCACGGTGGTCTACACGGAAAACGGCGTAAGCAATGCGGCGCTGGATATTGATTGGGAGAACAGGAACACATTATGAGTTATTCAAGGGTGAGCATTTATCGGCGGGACGGGTCATTTTTGACGACGATCCAGACGCAGACGGAGCGGTCTTGGGTGCTGAATGATTTTGGGGAATGCACGTTCAAGATGCCATTGACGGATGCAAAGAGCGCACAGTCTTATTTTGAGATTGGGAATTTGGTTTTTGTTGAACATGATACGCTGCCGAATTGGGCGGGGAAGATTTTGCCCGATGTGATTTGGGGCAGCGATGAAACGGTCACATGGAAAGCGTATAGCGGCGAAGCGTTGTTGATGCTGCGGCGCTCGGTGTTTGGTCAGGTGTGGACGGCGGCAAGCCCTGGGTCCTTGTTTCGGATGCTGGTTGACCAAGCCAATCGCCCAGAGGATACGCTGATCCGCGCGGGGGAGGTCTACGAGGGCGGGACGGGCGCGCAGGATACGATGGACGGTAAGAGCATCTATGACCATGTGACGGGCATGAGCGAGTCGCGCGAACAGGATTGGGGCGTTGATCCTGTGATTGACCCTGACACGAATCGGTTGACGTGGCTGGCGCATTGGTACGCGCGGCGCGGCGCGGATGTCGCGGTCACGCTGAAAGAGGGTCTGAATTTTGAGAAGCGCGGCGAGCCGTTGCGACAGCAACGCTGGGTGGTGAATAACCTGATGGGGATTGGCGAGGGAAGCGACGGGAGTCGTCCGCGCTCGTATTTTACGGACGCGGAGAGTGTCAGCCGTTATGGGTTGATGCAGGGCAGCGAAGATTTTGCGGGGGTGTCGTCGCAGGGAACGTTGGACGCGCACACGCTCGGACGATTGAATGAGTTACGGCATCCGCGTAATACGTTTTCTTTGACGGCGTTGAACGTGGGCGAGACATACTTCGCGCTGCGGTTGGGGAATGTGCTGCCGCTGAAAAGTTTGACGTTTGGATTTGACGCGCAGGGTGAGATTGGATTGGAAACCGCTGTGCGCATTGTGGCGATTAAATACAGCGACGCGAGCGAGATTTGCGCGTTGACGTTGGACGAAGAAACGGAATAGGAGAATTTTTCCATGCCTGATAATTTTGACTTGAAGGGACGCGAGAATAATATTTTGAGCCGACTGCGGAAACAACAGCGGTTGCAAAAGACGGTGACGCGGCGGAATGTGCAGTTGGAGCAATTGAGCAACGTGACCGATGAAATGGGCGACATTGATTACCGCGTGAAGGACGCGAACGGGAATGTACGCGGCATCCTCTCGGCGATCAGTTTGTTGGAGGAGTTTGGGGTCAATGCGTTTTTTGCTGGATTCGATGTCAACGGCGACCCGACGATTTATATTGATTTCGATACGGGCGTGGTGAATTTGACGCAGGTCAATTTTGGCGGCTCGACGTTGTTGGAGGCGTTGGTCACGTTGCAGCAGTTGGGGTTTGTGATTTATCAGCAGGCGACGGCGAACGGCGAGACGCGGGTGCTGCGGATGGGGATGCTGGATAATGGGACTTATCCAGAGGGGCGGATTGAGTTTTTCGCGCCTGGCGCTGAGGTGACAATCCCGAACGGGGATTTTTCGTCACTGGATATGAGCGATTGGACAGAGACGGAAAAAGGAATTGGAGGAATTGCGCTTGCTGCTTTGGGAGATTTGGATGAAACTGCTGATATTCGGTCGTTGGTTTTTGATGGAAGCGGAAATTTATACGCTGGCGGCGATACTTTGCCTACATCGTCGGTTTGGAAATGGGACGGCAGCGCATGGAGCGCGGTTGGCGCGTTGAGCGGCGGCGGCGTCGAGGGTCTTGCGTTCGACAGCGGCGGCGATTTATTTGCATGTGGCGACTTGGTTGGTAGTGATGTACAAAAATGGAACGGCTCGGCATGGAGCGACGTTGGAACTTTAGATGGACTTGTCCGCGCTTTGGTTTTTGATGGAAGCGGCGATTTATACGCTGGATGCGCGAACACCGTCACGGGCGCAACTGTCAAAAAATGGAACGGCTCGGCATGGAGCGACGTTGGAACTATCAGCGACGATGTAGCCACAATTGCAATCAATGGCGGCAATTTATATGCTGGCACAACTACAAACATTCAAAAATGGAGCGGCAGCGCATGGAGCGCGGTTGGCACGTTGAGCGGCAGCATAATAGGCATAGCGTTTGACGGTGCTGGCGTTTTGCATGTATGCGGAAACCTTACGGGTAATGATGTGCAGAAATGGAGCGGCTCGGCGTGGAGCGCGGTTGGAACTATTAGCGGAGTTATCGCTTTAGCGTTTGACAGTAAAGGTCGCCTTTTTTCTGGCGGCGACACTGGCGGAAATAATCTTAAAATATTGAACGGCTCGACGTGGGAAGATGCAGGAACAATCACAGGAAATGTTGTCTCGCTTATTGCTGACGCAAACCAAAATGTCTACGCTGGCGGAAATGCGCTTGACGATTCATCCGTTTGGAAATACGCGGTCACGGTAAATGATTGGGACGCATCCGCAGGTTACGCAAGCGTGGACAGCGACGCAGACACAACCGTCGAGTTTGAAAGCGAAGCGCGGTTTGAGGTCACAGCAGGCGAGGCGTACAATTTCGGCGTCAAGAGCGGCGGCATTGCAACGGGCGGAACGTTGTCGTTGCAAGTTGACGTTGAATTTTATACGGCACTCACTGGCGGCTCGCTGGTATCCACTGAAACGCTGACAGCACGGAGCGGGGCAAGCGTGTCATGGACTGATAGCGCAAAAGTGATTACCGTCCCTGCCACAGCGACGCACGCGATTTTCGTCGCACGCGCATCCGCTGACGTGGCGTTTGAGGTTTGGTACGATGATTTTATGGCAGAGGCGACGGAGAATTTCACGGCGTTGATTTTCAGAGATGGCGGGCTATATTATGTGCAGCCAACTGGCGCAGAAATGCAGGTTGATAAGGGTGATGGCATGCTTGTTAGCAAGTACCGCAGCCTGTCCATCTCCACCAGTGAGTTGAGCGTTTTTTCGGTCACGCTGCCAGCGTCCGCGCTGGATGGTGGGCGTGTCCATTTTGAGGTCAACTTGGGCGTTTTGACTGGTCTTTCAAGTTTGGTTTGCAATCTCAAAGTAAACGGGTCAACTTCCGCGACACTTACGCAGACGGGTATAGGCACAGGCTACGGTCTGCTTATTAGCGGCGACTTTTTCAAAACAGGAACAGACACGCAAACTTCATTCTTACAAACGCAATACAACAATATCAGCACAGGCACGCCGTTGATTAAAACGAAACACGCAAATACCACCGTTGACGATGGCGCGGAGATTACGCTGTCATTTCATTTGACGGGTAACGCATCCGCGACAATACAGTCGTTGATTACTGCGACGTTGATGGGGAATGTGGGGTAAGAACGGATTGAAAGTTACTCCCTGCTTTGTCCGCACAAGGCAGGGAGTTTTTTTTATAACTGCTTCAGCAATTCCGCGATTTGGGCGAGGATGATTTCTTTGCCTTGCGGTTGGGATGGGGATGCGCCGAGGGTGGAAATGATGTCACGGACGCGGTCGGTGACGAGTCCGCTGTAGATTTGGTCTGTGATGATGACGTTGGCGTGCATAACGTTTTGGGAAATGGCTTTGACTTTATCCATCGTTGTGGCTAGGGAGCGGGCATAGACGATGTGTCCATGACGGAGTTTGTGCGGGGATAGATAGGGGATGTTTGCCAGATTGCACAGCAGTTTGAGGTCATCGCGCATCCCTGATAGAAACAGCATGGCGATGGCGGCGCGGGCGCGTTGGAGGCGGGTTGTTTTCGCGGCAACAGTCAGCAGGGCGCGGACTTCTGCATTGTCGAAAATCAAAATATTATTTGTCTCTTGACAAATGTTACACACGGTAGTAATATGTGTTTAGAAACAAATAGAAACTTGATTTCAGACAAAGGATTTCAAAATGGACGACAACACATTTAAGCACATACGGGTCAAGCAAAACGCGCAGCGCAAGGTTCAGGTATTGGCGCGGGCGTTGGATGTGGACATCAACAGCCTGATTGCTTATTGGGCTGATCACGAATGGGAAAGCGCGCTAAAGGCGGGTTTGGTGACTGGCGCGATGTTAAAAGACACTACGAAAATTAAACGGAATTTCGAGCCGATGTCCACGCTGGGGAAGGCATGACGAAAAAGACATTGCAGTCATCAAAGCAGATTGTGATGGAAGCGATTTTGGCATTTCAAAAGCGCAACCACCGAATGCCGACCTCTTATGACATTCTGTACATGACGCCACTGCAAACGACCGCGCATGTGTGCTACGTGTTGAAGCGGCTCGAAACGCTTGGCGCTATCAAGCGCGATGGCGAGAAGTGGCACACCATGAAAATCATTGACGCCAAGAAGGTTGGGACGGGACGCGAGTTCAAACGGTACAACGCGACGGGCGAAGAAACCAGATTGGGCGCGGTGAAAATGGCGCGAACGCTGGAAGAGCGAATGGATGATGTGGTGAAGCGCGCGAAGGAACGCGAAGCGAAGTCCACTGGAGAGGATGTCTTTTTTGAGCGGCATGGGTTGATACGTGGGGGACGGCTGCGCGGGGCGAAGATTTGAGATTGCTTCGCGCTGAGCGTTGTCCACATCGAGCAAGCCGCGCATGAGTTGGAAGAAATCGGTAAGGCGGCAAAAGTCGCGGCATAGCAGGAAGGGAACTTTAACAACTGAATACACCCCGCTGCGTAACCAAGAATAATCGGTACGCGAAAACAACATGGACTCCAATAGTGAGGCAACCGAGCAGCGGATTTATTTTGATATGTACGGGCTGAGGCTTTGCGCCTGACGCGACCGAGAGTATGCCGACAGAGGCACGCCAGCCCGTAGATTTTTTTTTGAGCGTTTACCGATGGGTTGAATTTTTCAAATCATCGGTGAGCGTTTGAAAACGCTTTGTCTTCTCTCTCCTCCGCAGGAGGGCGGAGGGTGGGCAATTATGAAAAATAAAAAAATGCTGGAAGGAGCAAAAAATATGTGGACGTATCACTATGACCATGTTTATAGCAAGTGGAATGTTTTCTGTGACGGGCAATTTCGCCAATCCTTTGATGACTTGAAAGACGCGCAGGATTTTTGCGCGATGAATAACTGGAGAGAATCATGAGCGCACATGACACTTATGAAGCCATATTACAGGAACTTGCAAGCGGCGAGATGACCGTTTTGCAGAAACAGATTTTCGAATTGCTGAAATCATCTCCGCAGGGATGCACGCGGCAAGAGTTGGTCTATGCCATTTTTGGATATGTTCCGCAAAACCTGAACGGGAATGTGGATGACAGAAAAATTCGCAAGGCAATTGAGGGTCTGCGGTCGCGGTTGTTCCCGATTGTGTCCAATTCGGGTCAGGCTGGGTATCGGTTGGATGTGAGCCGAGAGGGGGTGCGAAAAATGCTTGCGGATTTGCGGAGCCGACGCGACAAAATTCAGGAGCAGATCAACGCGGCAGCGAAGTTTTACAGCATCCCTGATGCTTATGAGCCGCCTATGCAAGCGACACAGTTGGAATTGGGAGGATAACCCATGCTAACGAAAAATAGCACAGTGCAGACACCGTCACCGTGAGCGTGCCTACTCAAAACTACAATTTACAAAAGCACATGGAAATTGCAATGCAGAAGGCATTGAAAGAATTTTACGCAAAGAATAAAAAATAATTGTTTTGACGCTTTGGAAGGAGTGTCTATGTCACAAGGTTTGAAAGTTGGAAGGTTTGCAGGTTGGCTGTTTGTGGTCGCGCTGTTGGCGGGATGCTCGGCTGTGCCAAGTTCCGCGCCGACGGTGGACCCGTTTGCAGCGGTGGCGCATTATGGCGGGGTGCTGACACAGACCGCGATTGCGCCTGTCATCGAAATGCAACGGGCAGAGCAGGAGATGGAGTTCCAAAAAATCTATTGGACTGCGACTGCGGAGTATTCGCTGACTGCTACGGCTGTTCCGCTGACGGCTACGGCGCAGGCGTGGACGCCGACGCCCGCGCCGACCTCCACGCCTGATGTGGTGGCGACAGGCACGGCGATGGGCATTATGGCGCAGGCACAACTCGACCAATTGGAGATCGAGCAGACACAAGCAACCAATATGACGTGGGCATACGTTCCATTTGCGCTAATGGTTTTGGCGACGATGGTGACAGGGTTTGTGTTGTGGTGGCTTTCGCGGCGGTTTGCGTACATCCCCAACCCTGTGGACGAGCGCGGGCGGGCAATGCCTATGCTGAATGTCCTCGATGGGGTTGCGTGGGACATCGAGCGGGCAACCAATGGCATGGCGGGTACGCGACGATTAGATTTGCTTGGGCTGCCGATGATAACGGCGGAGCGTCAAGACGTTGTGACGGCGCGGTCTCAATACGTTGATTTACGGACGCGGGCGGCTGCGCTGCCGACAACATCCACGCGGGGGAGTGAGCGCCATATAGAGCCGACGAGCGCGGTTAGCAGACCTAGCGCGGCATCCGCTTATTTTGATTTGCCTCTGCCGACGTGGGAAGCGTTTTTGCATTGGGATGGGGACGCGCGTCCGCTGGGGATGGGGCGCGATGGGTTGATCACCACGCGCACGGCGAGTCCGCATGTGCTGATTTCTGGCAAGACTGGCTCTGGCAAAACGCTCTACGGTCTGCGGACGATGGTCACGGCGAGTTTGTCGCGCGGCGTGTACGTGGTCAACGTGGGATTTTCTGACAGCGGGTTTGGGGTGTTTGCATCCCACCCGAATTACAAGGCGGTCAAGTTTCAGCAGTCCGCGGACATCATCCCATTTTTACAGGCGGTGTATGGGGAGTTGCGCGGACGGGTGGACGCGATTGGCGGTAAGTCTGCGGATTGGGAACACTGGCAGGGGACGCTGCCCGCGCCGTTTGTAGACATCGTGATTGACGAACTGGGCAATATGGCGGAGGACATCTACGTCAGCGAAGGGGCGGACGCGGCAAAAACTCTGTGGCGATGGGTAAGCATGATTGCGAATGAGGGGCGCAAGGTGGGCATAAGGTTTTTGGCGGCGTTGCAGGACCCGACGGCGAAGAGCGTGGATTTACGTTTCCGCAGAAACTGTACGCTGGTGGCGTTTCAGCAGGGGGACGCGAGTCAATCCAGCGCGTTCCTCGGTACAACGGGCGCGGAGGCTTTGCCTGTGGGCAGGTTTATGGCGCGGGTTGACTCTGTGACGGTGGGCGGCGGGTTTGCGCCGACGGACGCGGAGATTACCGAGTACCTGAGCCGACATGAGGCGCGGCAGGTGGAGTCGCCAAGATGGTTGCAGGTTGAAGATTCAAAGTCACAGGTTCAGTTGCCCATCATCGAGCCGACGAAACCAGCCGATGCAATTGCGGCGGACAAGGGCGATGATGTTCAACGGCTGGCGGAGGGGATTCGCGGTCAGTGGTTTATTGGGATGTCAAAAAATGCTGTGGCGCGGGCGTTGGGTTTCAGACAGTATGGCGGTGGGCATGTGGCGACGGTCAACGCGGTTGTGGCTTATTTGGAGGCTTCTACTACTTCTACGGCGGTCAAAATGCCCGTTTTTGAGGCTGTAGGGGCGTTGTAGAGCGTAGAAGTAGAAGTAGAAGAGGTGAAACCATGCAAGCAGATGAATTTATTGTGCTGGTCTCGCAGATGCGGGCGGCTCAGAAGAAGTATTTCAAAAACAGGTTACAGGGTGATTTGATTGCAGCGCGCGATTTGGAAGGGCGGGTTGATAAGGCGCTGCGCGATGGGGTGAGCATCGAGACGGGCGCGTTGACGGATGCGGTGTTTGAGATGGCAAAGCCGACGCCAGCGCAAATTGATTTATTTGGAAATCCTGACGGACAAGGAGATACGCAATGAAGACGCAAACCGTAAACGAACCAAAAACGCGAATGACGATAATGCAGGTGTTGGCGCGGGTGATCCCTGTGTTAGGTCCCGTGCCGACGATGATCAGCGTGTATGACAAGGCGGTGAACGCGCTTGGTTGGAATATCGTCGCGGCTGGCAGCGCGGCGTTGTTGATTGAGTTGTTGGGGTATTTCTCGGTCAACCTGGCGGAGCGGATGTGGTCATATAACAAGGGTCTGCGGATGGACGAGAAATCGCAGAAACTTTCAGCGCCGACGTGGAAGGCGATGACGGCGGCGGGGTTGTACCTGATTGTGGTCGAGGCGATGATTGTGCTGGTGGACATTAGCATCGGCGCGGCGCATTGGCTTCCAGTGACGCTTCCGTTTGCAGGCATTATCGGGTCGTGGGTGGTGGGGATGTCCATTGAGCAGGATGGGCGTGAGCGCACGGTGCATGGGTATCGCGCAAAGAAGGAAAATGACAGAGCGCAGGCGAAGGCGCACTCGGACGCAGTCGCGGCGCACGGTGCGGATGGTACGTCCGCAGTGCGCGGGCAGTCAATGCGCAGTGCGCGCGCAGGTGCGCCGAGTGCGGACGCAGTGCGGGCGGAGTGCGTCGCACTTTCAGCGCAGTACGCCTGCACAGATGCGCAGTGCGGTTGGATACCGTCGGTGGATGCGCTGGTGGCGGCGCACGGTGCGGGGAAGTCTGCGAAGAGTGCTGCGGCAAGCGCGAAGGCGGGTCACGTGAAGAATAAACATCCGCGCATGATTGCGATTGATAAGAGCCTTTTGATTAATCAGGATGGTACGCAATGAGCGGGCTGATTGTGGGATTGGTGCTGCGATTGCCGATTACGGATAAATTCACGAGCGAGGCGAAGTTGATCGCGTGTATTTATGCCGACCATGCTTGGGAGGATGGGACGCACGCATACCCATCCGTGCCGACTGTGGCAAAGATGAGCGGGCTTTCGGAGCGCACAGTGCAACGGTATCTGCGGACGCTGGAAGATTTGAAGTTGCTTATCAACGATGGGAAGGGGCAGCGCGGGACGAATAAGTATAAATTCCCCATCGAGGAGAATGCAGATCGGTGGGTGAGGCTGTCGCTTTCGTGGGGTGTCAGTGTGTCACCCATTGCGAAAGGTGGGGGTGACACGGATTCGGGTGACATCCCTTCGGGTGACACGGATTTGGGTGACAGTATTGTGTCACCCAAACAATTAAACAAACCGTCATTAACTACTACTGCTTCTACTGGCGACGCATCCGCTGTTTTTCGCATGTACGAGGCAGAGATTGGCTTGCTGACGCCTATTATCAGCGATGCTATTAACGGCTGGTTTGCTGATGTTCCTGCCCAGTGGATTGTTGACGCGATACATCGGGCTGTGGTTGCAAATAAACGCTCATGGTCGTATGTGGAGGCTATCCTCCGCGCGTGGAAGGCGAAGGGGGCGCAGGATACACGCGCTAAAAAAGTCAGACCGAATGTGCATGAGACTGCTTCCAAGAGCGTGAGCGTTATAGATCAAGTTTTAGGAGATTGAGATATGTCTAGCAATCAAACGATTTCAACGGTTTTGAAAACTTTGAAGGCGGCTTATCCGAGGTTTATGATTGACGAGGCGGATACGGTGCGCGTGTGGGCGTCGTTTTTGGCTGACATTGATGATGATTTATTGCTGGCTGCGGTGACGCGCTTTATTTCATCGTCGAGCCATGCGTTTGCGCCATCCATCCCTGAAATTCGCAATGAGGCGACCGCGATACGGCGCGAGATTGCCGACATCCCGTCCGCATTTGAGGCATGGGACGAGTTGATCAGCGCGCCTACGCCGCGACCAACTGGGGCAGCATATCAGATTTGGCGCGACGGCAAACCTGTCGAACAGGATGATTATGTATTTCCGCATGAGATTGTCGGTATGGTGGCGCGGCGGCTTGGGTATCCTGATCGGTTTCCGTCTGTTGATACAGAGATGGCAGACCGCGCGCATTTTATCAAGGCATACGAGGCAGAGGTCAATAAAATTTTGAAGTCAGAGACGCAATTGCCGATGGTGAGCGCGTATATCGAGAATCAGCGCGAGCAGTTGGGATTGATTGATGTCAGCCGAGATATGCGGCAATTGACGGCAGGGTTAGCGCGGAGGAAGGCATGAACCTAGCAGATACACAAAAACGAAATGCGGCGTTGCGCGCGCGGTTTGCGAAGTGCGAGGAATGGCATGACGCGGAACAGTGGGATATTTTGGGGCAGATGTATTTCAGCGCGGGGTATGTTTTGAATGCAGGGGTATGCTTTCAGCGGGCGGATGCGTGCCGACAGGCGTTGCAAATTCCGCTGGTGATTTTGCCGTGGTGCCAGTGGGAACGTGCTGGGCGCGATTTTGATGGCTGTAATGGTTGCATTGCATCCCATGTTCCTGTTGCTGTGGAAACGGAGCGCGTCCATGCCTGAGCGGTATTTTTTATGCAATGGCAGCGTGGTGGCGTATAAGGATTTGCATTTGTATCCATCGCTGCACATCCTCGGTCATTTGGTATCGGTTTCGGATGAGGGTCGGAGCGTGACGGCATTGGCGTTGTGGCGTGAGGCTGCGCCGACGACGGAGGTTCCGCCGTTGCATCCACAGGTGAAGGTTGATTTGGTTGGGGATGCGCGGCATATCGAATGTGAGTTGTGCCATGTCCGCAGTCAACGGTGGGAGATTGGGCTGGCTGGCTTCTTGGTGTTGATGGGTAATTTTTATCGCCGCGTTGAACAGTTGGAGAAACATCATGGCGGAAAAGAAACTTCTTGATCAGTTGGCGGATGCGCTGCGGGTGAAACATTACAGCCGTAAGACCGTTGACTCATACGTCAAATGGTGCCGACAGTTTATTTTGTTTCACGGCAAGCGGCATCCGCGTGAGATGGGTGAGCGTGAGGTGGGGGAGTTTGTCTCCCACCTTGCGAACGCGCGTCACGTGGCTGGCTCGACACAAAATCAAGCGTTTTTTGCTATTCGGTTTTTATACCGCGAGGTTTTGAAAATCGAATTGCGGCATGTGGATGGGCTGATGGCAAAGACATCCAAACGGCTGCCTGTGGTGTTGAGCCGTGAGGAAACCGCGCAGGTGTTGGATTTTATTGACGCGGAGCCGTTCAACTTGATGGCGCGGTTGTTGTATGGCGCTGGTCTGCGGTTGGCGGAATGTCAGCAATTGCGCTTCAAAGATATTGAGTTTTCGCAGGGGATTATTGTTGTGCGAGGCGGCAAGGGGAATAAAGACCGCACGGTCCCGCTGCCAAAGTCGCTGGTGAAGCCGTTGATGGATCAGATGGCGATTGCGCGCCGACTTTGGGAGACTGATATTCAGCGTGGAATGCCTGGGGTGTATGTGCCTGATGCGCTGGATGTGAAGTATAAAAACATTGGTTCGGAGTTGGGTTGGTTTTGGGTTTTTCCTGCGCAGAATTATAGCATTGATCCTGTGACGAAAATCCGCCGACGACATCATCAGCACGAAAGCGAGTTGCAACGGGCGATTAGGAGAGCAGCGCAAAAAGCGGGCGTGCTGAAACACGTCACGCCGCATACGTTCCGCCATTGTTTCGCTAGTCATTTGCTGTGGGCAGGATATGACATCCGCACTGTACAGGATTTGATGGGGCATAACAGCGTCAAGACGACGATGGTGTATCTGCACATTTTACAGCCTGCGGGTTGGAAGGGTGTGCAAAGTCCGCTGGATAATATGCCAGTGGGGAGTCTTATCCAGCGGTAGATGGATAAGAATAGTTGG
>DZBA01000060.1 GCA_022729775.1 Anaerolinea thermophila
TCCGTCGCATCCGTGTCCAAATGGTTTTTAATCACGGCAATTCCCAATGAGCCGACAAAATATCGCATATTCTGGATGATATAATTTATATGCTTTTATTTTATAGGAGATTTTTCATGACAGACCTTCGCGTTTCTAAATTTGCCGAAATTCTCGTTAAACATTCCGCGCGCGTCCAACCCGGCGACCGTGTCCTCATCGAAGCGACCACCGCCGCCGAGCCGCTTGTGCGCGAGTTATACATCAAGATATTGGAAATGGGCGGACACCCTGTTCCGCTGCTGCAATTGCCCGATATGTTTTTCCCCGGTCATGAAGATTTGCTCATTATGAAAGGCAGCGACGCGCAATTGGATTATGTGCCGCCTTTTCAAAAAATCGCGTACGATGATTTCGAGTCGCGCATACGCATTCATTCTGTGACGAATACGCGCTCGCAGACCAGCATGGACGCTTCCCGTTCACAGCGGCGTGGCAAGGCGACCAGCATCATCACGGCAACGCAGATGAAGCGCGGCGCAGAGGGCGTTTTCAAATGGGTGACGACTTTGTATCCCACAGCGGCGTACGCGCAAGATGCGGGGATGAGTCTGAGCGAGTATGAGGATTTTGTCTTCAACGCGGTACACGCGCACGAGGATGACCCAATCAAGTTTTGGCAGCAGGTGAAGAATGACCAACAGAAAGCCGTTGATTTTATGCGCGGAAAAAAGCAGGTCATCTTGCGCGGTCCCAACGTGGACTTGTCCCTCTCGATTGATGGGCGCATATTTCTCAACTCATACGGGACGCACAACATGCCCGATGGCGAAATTTATACGGGTCCTGTGGAAGAGTCGGTGAATGGCTGGGTGAAGTTCACGTACCCCGCTATTTATGGCGGCGTGGCTGTTGAAGGCGCGGAACTAACTTTTAGCGGCGGGCGCGTTTCACAGGCAAAAGCGGAAAAGAACGAGGCGTACCTGTTGAAGATGATCGAGTCGGATGAAGGCTCGCGTTATCTTGGCGAGTTCGCCATCGGCACGAATTTCGACATCAATAAATTTACGGGACAGATTCTCTTTGATGAAAAAATCGGCGGGTCGTTCCACATGGCGCTTGGCGCGGGCTACCCCGAAACGGGCGCGAAAAATAAATCCGCGATTCATTGGGATATGATTTGCGATCTGCGAAAAGATTCCGAAATTCTCGTAGATGGCGAGTTGATGTATAAAGATGGGAAATTTGTAATTTAAGAGAGTAGATAAATAGAGAATAGACGAGAAGAGAGTAGTACAAGTTCAAGTGTACTACTCTCTTCTTTATTCCTACTCTCTTTATCAATCATCCCCAAATGAAATGCCGATATTACGCGCAGTGATGACCGCATCGCTGTGAAGGTTGACCCGTTTGGGAATTGCAATCGCTTCCTCCAGCGGGATGTCGGTGATTTCTCCGCAGCGCAGGGCGACCATGCAGTCGAATTTGCCTTGCGCGGCAAGACGGACTGCGGCTGCGCCATAGCGCGTGGCAAGCGAGCGGTCAAATGAGGTGGGTGTTCCGCCGCGTTGAATATGTCCCAAAACAGTCACGCGCGATTCGAATCCCTGCTTTTCGATATATTCCGCCACCATTTGCCCCACGCCGCCGAGACGCGGCACGTAGACTTCATCACCCTGCCGTGAGAAAACTTGCGAGCCGCCATCGGGCTTTGCGCCTTCAGAGACGGCGATGATACTGAATTGGCTGCCGCGCTCCACGCGCTGATGAATCCGTTTGAGGATGTTCTCGAACTTGAATGGAATTTCCGGGATGAGGATGACATCCGCGCCGCCGGAAATTCCCGCCTGCAAGGTGATGAATCCCGCGTCGCGCCCCATCAGTTCCAAGACCATGACGCGATGATGCGATTCCGCTGTGGTGTGCAGACGGTCGAGCGCTTCGGTGGCGATGTTGAGCGCGGTATCGAACCCGAAGGTGATTTCTGTGCCGCCGATGTCGTTGTCAATCGTTTTGGGAACGCCGATGCAAGGCACGCCCTTTTGCGCGAGTTCGTGCGCGATGCGCAGCGTGCCATCACCGCCGAGGACAAGCAGCGCGTCGAGCTCGAGTTTTTGAATCCCTTTGACGATTTCATCGGAAACGTCAATGACAACTTCCTTCCCGTCGCGGATGACTTTGCGCGCGTATGGGTTGCCGCGATTTGCCGTGCCGAGGATGGTGCCGCCGCGCGGAAGGATTCCGCGCACCTCTTTTCTTCCCAGTGGCATGACTCCGTTCTCATCCAGAAAACCATCATACCCATTTTTGATTCCGTATACTTCGCATTGATATATGTTGAGCGCGGTTTTAACCGCCGCGCGGATGACTGCGTTCAAGCCTGGCGCATCCCCACCGCCCGTTAAGATTCCGATTCTTTTCATAAAAGATTCTCCTTTTAATGAAATGTCATAACCATTATAATTCCCATTATGCAAAAACAACGACATCCCTTTTGGACGCGCGACTCATCCATCCTGCTCGGCGGATTTTTCGTCACCATCCTTTTGATTGTTTACATTTGGCAGCCCCTCGCGGAGGAGTACCTCGCCTATGTGGATTGGAATGGCAAATGGTGGCTTTACATAGACTGGCTGCTCATCAATATTTTTTTGTTTATGTCCGTGACCATTGTGGCGCGGGCGAATCTTAAAACCGATTTGCTCATCGTCTTCGTTGGGATGTGCGGCGGGCTGGCAATCGAATCGTGGGGGACGCAAACCAACCTTTGGCATTATTACACCGCCGAACGCCCGCCGTTGTGGATCATCCCCGCCTGGCCCATTGCCTCGCTATCCATTGACCGCATCACGCGCTTTTTGAGTTGGAGCCTTGACAGGACAAGCGTAAAATTCAACCCATTCCCCGTTCTCTACTGGCTGACTTTTGCAACTTTCATGACCTTGATGCTGCTCTTTGTTTCCCCAACCTTCGATAAATCCTACACCTGGCTTTCGATGATTTTATGCGCGCTGCTGATTCTCACGCCGACAGATTACCGCTTCGCGCTGCTGACTTTCATCGCGGGCGCGGGGCTTGGTTACTTCCTCGAACTGTGGGGGACAACGCGCGAGTGTTGGACATATTACACCATGCAAAAACCGCCGCTCTTTGCCGTGCTTGCGCATGGGATGGCGGCGGTCGCATTTTGGCGCGCGGGGTTATTGCTCAAAACGCTTATTGCCAGAGTATCCACTGTCCAATGGCAATGATAAATCCAAGAATAATTCCGCCGACCACTTCCAGCGGGGTGTGACCGATGACTTCTTTGAGGTCTTTTTCGCTCCATGCGTGACCTTTGAGCAGCTCTTCAAATAGGTAGTTGATGCGCTCCGCGTGAAAGCCCGCCTGCCTGCGCACGCCTGCCGCGTCATGCACGACAATCATGGTGATTGCCACTGCAATGGCAAAGAGCGGCTGGTCGAAGCCGTGATATAAGCCGACGGCAATGGTGCCGGAAACCAAAAGCGCCGAGTGCGAAGACGGCATTCCGCCGGGCGCAAAGAACATTGCCCACAGCCAGCGGCGCGAACGCAGATATTCGGTGGGGATTTTCAAAGCCTGCGCAATCAACCAGCCCTCCAACACGGCAAACAAAACCTTGTTATGGAGCAATTGATCTATGATAATCATTCTAATTCTTCCTCGAATGGCGCGGCGGATTCGCCTGCCAGTTTTTGAACCTTCAATTGCGCCGCTTCGAGAAGTTCGCCGCACCGCGCAACAAGCGCCTGTCCGCGCTCGTAAAGTTTCATCGAATCTTCCAGCGGGTTTTGTTCGCTTTCCAAAGTATCTACGACGCTTTCAAGTTCCGCGAGGGCTTCCTCGTAGGTTAATTCTTCCACAGGTTTTTGGGTTGATTTTGATTTAGCCATCCATGCTCCAATAAGTTACGAATCACGAATTATGTCGAACTCTCCGTCGCTCAAACGAGCCTTCATTTTACCTTGCGCCTGTATGATTTTAGACACCACCGCGCCGTCTTCGTTGCGGGTGATGATGGCGTATCCGCGCGAAAGAATCGCTTCGGGATTCAACGCTTGCAGTTTTTTGGAAATTCCGTCCACGTGTTTGGATTGCAGCGCGATTCGATGTGTCAACGCGGAAAGCGCGCGGCGCGAGAGTTCGTCCAAACGCTGGTAACTGGATTGAATTTGACGTTCGGGTGAAACATATTTCAATCGTGAGACAAGAGCCGCCAGCGATGATTTTTCATCCGCGACGAGATTCAACATTGAAGAAGATAATCGCGCGTCAAAGTCTGAAAGCGATTCTTGAAGGTCGTTCAGCGTGGTTGGGGTCGCCAGTTCCGCGGCGGCGGTGGGAGTCGGCGCGCGCAGGTCGGCGGCAAAATCGCACAGCGTAAAATCGGTTTCATGTCCCACGCCGCAGATGACAGGCGCGTTTGAATCCGCAACCGCGCGCACCACGCGCTCATCGTTGAACGCCCACAGGTCTTCTATCGAACCGCCGCCGCGCGCAAGCAGAATCACATCGGGTTGTTGTTTGTTGAGCGCCGCAAGCGCTTTCACCAGCGCGGGCGGAGCATCCACGCCTTGCACGGGCGACGGCGCAAGAATGACCCGCGCGAGCGGCAATCTTCGGCGCAGGGTGTTGAGCATATCGCGCAGCGCCGCGCCTGTTTCGGATGTGACAATTCCAATCACGCGCGGAAGTTCGGGAATCGCGCGTTTGCGCTCTTCGTCGAATATGCCTTCCGCTTGCAGCATGGTTTTCAGCCGCAGAAATTCCTGATACAACGCGCCTTCGCCTTTGGGTTGAATCGAGTTGACGATGAGTTGATATTGTCCCTGCGGCTCATACACGGCGATCTTTCCATGCGCTTCGATGGACATGCCGTCCCGTATATTGATGCGCAATCGTGTCGCGTCCGCTTTCCACATCACGCAGCGCAGCGAGGCATTTTTATCTTTTAACGTGAAATAAATATGCCCCGAATTGGGTTTGGATAGGTTCGAGATTTCGCCTTCCACCCAGACATCCTGCAACTGCGGGTCGTTCTCCAGCATCTTGCGGATGTGAAAAGTAATTTGCGAAACCGTGAGGTGAAGCGTGGAAAATAAGGTGGGTTGCATGGCGGTTAGTCTGATAAGAATGCGTCGAAATTCGATTTGTTGACGGTGCGACTCTGACTGTCGGGATACGCTTCTGCAAATGCTTTTGCAGATTTCGCGCTGAATTCTTTTTCGTTCCATTTGAATTCGTACGCGCGCAGTTCGCCTTGTCGTTCTTCGATGAGGTCAATTTCCTTTTGGTCGTATGTGCGCCAGAAATAAAAGTTGGCGTAACGCCGCTGGTGATGAAAGGTCTTCATGCGCTCGATGACGGCAAAGTTTTCGAACAGCGCGCCCACATCCGCGCGGATGTTTAGCGGGTTGAAATTGCGAATCAGCGCGTTGCGGAATCCCAAATCTACAAAATAATATTTGGATGATTTCGAGATTTCTTTTCGCAGGTTACGGCTGAACCCGCGCAGGTTGACGATGACGAACATTTTTTCCAGCAGGTCGAGATATTTCTCGACCGATAATTTTGAAATGGAAAGATGCGAAGCCAGTTCCGCTGTGGAAACTTCAGACCCGATTTGCAGCGCCAGCAGCGATAACAGGTCTAATACTTTTTTGGGCTTCTTGACCTGCTCGAATGCAAGAATATCACGATACAGGTAATTGTTGATGAGGTCGTAGAGATAGTTTTCCTTGTCTTCGTATGCGTCATACGCGCTGACTTTGGGGTACATCCCGAATCTTAGAAATTCTTCGATGCGCTCGCTGTTCGAGGTCACAGGCGGGTGAATCGGAATCTCGTTATAAGAAAATGGGTACAACGTAAAAATGGAGGAACGCCCTGTCAGCGGCTCGTTGATTTTGCTTGCCAGGTCAAACGATGCGGAGCCGGAAGCGAGGATATGTATCTTATAATGGTCGAAGATGAGTTTAAGAGTCAACCCGATATTCTCGATGCGCTGGGCTTCGTCAATCACCAATAGTTTGTTTGAGCCAACCACCGCTTTGAGCCTGTCCAAATCCGCGCGGCTCAATAGTTCCTGCACGCGCAGGTCATCCCCGTTGAGGTGGACATAAGGCAGGCTGGTTTTTGTCAGCAGTTGATGGATGAGCGTGGTTTTCCCCGCCTGTCGCGGACCATATAGAAAGACCGCTTTGGGTTCAGAAAGCAGCTCTTTTTGAATATGGTAAAATAGGCTTCTCTCAATTTCCATAAATTAAGTATAGTGTAGTTTACTTAATTTGTCAAAAAATGACCGTGAAAAATCGGGAGATTTTCCCCCAGAAGGAACTCGAATGTACAAAATGATTCAACCCCACCTCTTTCGTCTCGAACCTGAACGCGCCCACGATTTGACCCTGCGCGCGCTGCGCCTCGCGGGGAATTTTCCGCTTTCCAGAAAAATGCTCGAAATGGTTTACAAAGCCCCGTCAAAGCCCGTCGAGGCGTTTGGTTTGACGTTCAAAAATCCTGTTGGGCTTGCGGCTGGATATGACAAGGACGGCACAGCCATTCGCGGACTTTCCGCGCTGGGGTTTGGTCATGTGGAAATTGGAACGGTCACGCCGCGCCCGCAGCCGGGCAACCCGTCTCCGCGCGTGTTTCGACTCGTGGAAGATGAAGCGGTCATCAACCGCATGGGATTCCCCTCGCGCGGCTCTGAGTTTGTGTTGATGGAATTGAATCCCGCGCTGCGCGTTAGCTTCACCGAGCGCATTCTAGGATTCGATCCGCGCCGCAGATTCTTTACGCGCCTGTCCGATGCGATGCTGGGAATCAACCTCGGCAAAAATAAAGACACGCCCAACGAACATGCCGCGTTCGATTATGTTTCACTGGTGGATGTCTTTGCGCCTTACGCCGATTATTTGACCATCAATATCAGCTCGCCCAATACAGCGGGATTGCGCCTGTTGCAGGAACGTTCCGCGCTGGAGAGTTTGTTAACCTACGTCCACGACCAGCGTGTGTTGAGCGCGAATTATCACGAAAAGAAATTGCCCATCCTCGTCAAACTTGCGCCGGATTTGAGCGCGGCGGAATTGGATGACGCCATCGAGGTTGTCCTGCGAACCAAGATGGACGGCATCATCGTCACGAACACCACCCTTTCGCGCGATGGACTGAAATCAAATTTGCGCGGGGAAGCCGGCGGCTTAAGCGGAAAACCGCTCCGTGAGAAAAGCGAAGCGGTGCTTTATCAAACTGTGAGGCGCGTCAACGGCGCGATCCCCATTGTCAGCGCGGGCGGAATCATGAATCCCGATGATGCAAAAAGAAGGCTCGACATGGGCGCGGCGTTGGTTCAAGTTTACACGGGTTTGATTTACGGCGGACCGTCATTGGTTAAACAGATGTTGGCGTCTTTATAATATCTTCTGGTTGGCGATTTGCGCGGCGTACAAGAGTAGCCATAAAATAGGTGATTAGTATAATCATTGCTGAGGCTTCCAGCGTCAACGTTAAACTCATTGTTCCTTCATCTTTTGGCATAGTTCCACGAAACGCAAAAATAAGAAGATTGCTTGTGAGCAGGTAGAGCAAGGCATTTGCGCCTATGGAAGCCAGCGGGTCAAAGATTTTCCAGGGACTGATAATGTTTGAAATTGCATACCATGTCATTACAAAAAATATTGAGGCTGTTATCCATGAAAAACTTGGCGGAAATCTTGATATACCAATATATGGCGTAAGTAAATAAAATAACACCACGCCTAAAAGCCCAACCCATAAGTTTGGTTGCACTTTATACCGCGCTGCATAAATCCCAAGTAAATAAATTGGGAAATACTGAAGCAGGGGAAATGTGTATTTTGCTTTCCCAATTTGCGAGCCGATGAATAGGCTTGCAGGAATCGAAAGCGTGCTTGCGTATGGGATGAGAGATGATAATAGTAATAGGCTGGTAACAATAAAAAAAACGCGAGGTCTTTCTAAAATATATTGAATAGGCTTGCGAAGAAGGAAGCCAGTCAGCAGGGTGAGCGTAAAGGCTAATAGAAATTCAGAGTTTGGCGCAAGCCTTGGAAGCGTAATGGTTTTGAAAAAAATATCGTTAGGGTGTCTTTGCTGAACAAACCATATATAAAAAAAGGCTGAAAGATAATAGGCAACGAGCGGACGCAGCGCCGTTGGCAGGATGCGTTTGAATCCCGTCTCTTTCGCAAAATAAGCAACCCAAGTGGCATACCCAAAGCAGAATAAAAAGCCTGAATAGGAAACAATGTCAACCACCAGGTTGACATTTTCTGTAACATTATGAGCATGTTGCGTCCCTAACAACATGATGGAATGGCGAAATACCATGCCTATTACAAGCAATCCTTTTAAGATGTCTATACCCCGGTTATGGTAAGTTTGCGCCATTAACTCACGCCCATAAAGCCAAACATGCGCCACATGACGCGCATCATGGCGTGACCAAAATCGGGTTTGAGAAACTGGTTGGGACAGCTGCCCGGAATAACCGCAATGCCGTTTGCCTTGCACATTTCCACCGCCGATTGAGACACGCTGGTCATGCCCTGCGCGAGACCGGGCTTGGTTCCCATCATGCAGTGCATCCACACATGTTTGACTCCCAAGTCCACGCACTGCTGAACGACCTGCTCGGTCACTTTGGGATTGGTGAGCATGAACACCGCGTCGGGTTTTTCGGGGATGGATTTCAAGTCGGGGTAGCAAACATCGCCTTCGAATTTGTCAATGCGCGGATTGACCGCGTACACCGTGTAGCCTGCTTCTTTGAATTTCTTGTAATTCAAATTACAGCCTGTGTCGCGTTTATCTGAAACACCCACCACCGCAATTTTTTTCTGCGCAAGGAAATCTTTTACAAGGTCATCAACTTTTACCATTTTATTTTTCTCCTTGAATTTATACCCATCACGTTCACAAACTGCGCCTTTTTAGAAACGGGAAAGCGTAATTTGTAACTGAGGGTATTATACCTACGAAATAAAAGGCGCAAGGTTTCAGGGAGGTTTGACTTTGGTCTGTGGAAAGAGCCTTTCAGGTCTTTCATACATGATAAAATCGCGCCCTATGACTCACGAAGAAATGATCGCCTCACAACTCCATGTCAAGCCGTCGCAAGTCGCGGCGACCATCAAACTGCTGGATGAAGGCAACACTGTCCCCTTCATTGCCCGCTATCGCAAAGAGATGACCGACTCGCTCGATGATGAACAAATCCGCATCATTGCAGATGAATTGATTCGCCTGCGCGCGCTGGATGAACGCCGCGCCGCGATTCTCTCGTCCATCGAAGGTCAGGGCAAACTGACCAAAGAACTCCGCGCTGCAATTGATGCCGCGCAGACAATGACCGCGCTCGAAGACCTGTATGCGCCGTATAAAAAGAAACGCCGCACGCGCGCGATGGTCGCCCGCGAAAAAGGACTTGAGCCGCTGGCGGATTTAATTCTCAAACAGGATTTTGGCTCGCCCGAAGAATTCGCGCAAAAATTCATCACCGACCAGGTGACCACTGTCGAAGAAGCGCTGCAAGGCGCGCGTGATATTGTCGCGGAAATTATCAGCGACGACGCCAATGTCCGCGCCACCTTGCGCGGGAAGGCGCTCAAGTTTTCCACCGTGCGCGTGGAAAAAATCGCCGACGCCGCCGATGAAAAGCGCGTTTACGAAAGTTATTACGATTTCACCTCGCGCGTGGATCGTTTGCTTCCCCATCAAATCCTCGCCATCACGCGCGGCGAAAAGGAAGGCGTGCTGCGCGCGCGCGTAGATGTTCCCGAACGCGACTGGCTCGACGCAATTCAATCCAAATTCGAGCAGGATATTCTCAGCCCGTTTGCTGAACAACTCGCGCTGGCGATTCAGGATTCTGCCGAGCGGTTGCTGCTCCCCGCCATCGAGCGCGATGTGCGCCGCGAAAAAGGCGAAGGCGCGGATAATCACGCCATTCAGGTTTTCGCTGCCAACTTGCGCGCGCTGCTCAGCCTGCCGCCGTTGGTGAATCAAGTCGTGTTGGGGCTTGACCCCGGTTTCCGCACCGGCTGCAAAGTGGCGGTAGTTGATTCCACCGGCAAACTGCTCGACACCGGCACGATCTATCCGCACGAACCGAAGAATAATTGGAAAGGCGCGATTAATACATTGCAGGATATGGTCAACCGTCATCATGTGACGTTGGTTACGATTGGCAACGGCACGGCATCACGCGAGACGGAAAAACTGGTTTCAGAATTAACCCGCGATGCGAAGCAAACCAAATATTTGATTGTGAATGAAGCCGGCGCGTCGGTTTACTCCGCTTCTGCTTTGGCGCGCGCGGAATTTCCCAACCTCGATGTTTCGATTCGCGGCGCGGTATCCATTGCCCGGCGCGCGCAAGACCCGCTTGCCGAGTTGGTCAAGATTGACCCAAAGTCTATTGGCGTGGGCATGTACCAGCATGACGTGGATCAATCCACGCTGAATCACGCGCTGGATGGCGTTGTCGAAAGCGTGGTCAATCATGTCGGGGTGGATGTGAATACTGCCAGCCCCGCGCTGCTGACGCATGTCGTGGGCATTGGTCCGAAACTGGCGAATAACATTGTCGCGCATCGTGACGAGAACGGCGCGTTCAAATCCCGCGCGGCGTTGAAAAAAGTCGCGGGACTGGGACCGAAAGCCTTTGAACAAGCCGCTGGATTTTTGCGCATCCGCGAAGGTTCAAACCCGCTGGATGAAACCGCCATTCACCCTGAGTCTTATGAAATTGCCGAGACGATTTTGGAGCGCGCGGGCTTATCCAAAAAATCCCCGTTGAATGAACGCGCGGCGGCAATTGTAGATTTGACCGCCAGGACTTCCCTCGAAGCATTAGCCAAAGAATTAAACTGCGGCGTGCCGACGTTGAAAGATGTGTTGGAGCAACTCGTCCGTCCGGGACGCGACCCGCGCGCCGATGCGCCCGCGCCCATTTTGCGCTCGGATGTGTTGAAAGCCGAAGACCTTGTGACGGGAATGCAACTCAAAGGCACTGTCCGCAATGTGATTGATTTTGGCGCGTTTGTGGATATTGGCGTAAAGCAGGATGGTTTGCTGCACATCTCGCAAATTCCGCGCGGAACAGTTCTCAAAGTCGGCGATATTCTCGATGTTGAAATTCAAAAGATCGAACTAGAGCGCGGACGGATTAGTCTGGGCTGGATGAAGTAAAAAAGAAGCGCGCCTTCACGGGCGCGTCTCTTTTATGGTTGTTTCCATCATCGCGAATCCGCGCAAAACCTTACAGCTCTGGAATCGGTTTTCGTCATTTCTTCATGATAAACTTTGCGCATGACTATGTATACTGCCATCGCTCATCCAAACATCGCATTTATCAAATATTGGGGCAACCGCGACCAAGCCCTGCGACTCCCGGTCAATGGTTCGATTTCCATGAATCTGGCGGGGTTATATACGCGCTCGACAGTCTCTTTCAACGCGTCGAAAAGCGACGCACTCGTTATCAACAACCATGTTGTTGGCGGCAAGGGATTGGAGCGCGTTTCCTACATCCTCGACCTTGTGCGCGGAATGGCGAACATCACCGAAAAAGCCGAAGTGAAAAGTGAAAATAATTTTCCATCGGGTGCGGGCATTGCCTCATCTGCGGCGGCGTTTGCCGCGCTTGCGCTGGCGGCATCCAAAGCGGCGGGATTAAATCTCAACGAAGCGGAACTCTCGCGGCTTGCGCGGCGCGGGTCTGGTTCGGCTTCGCGTTCCATCCCCGGTGGATTTGTCGAATGGCAAATGGGCGCAAGCGAAGAGGATTGTTTCGCGTTCTCCATCGCGCCGGTTGAGCATTGGAATTTGGTGGATTGTGTGGCTGTGGTGAATGCCTCGCATAAAAAGACCGGCTCGACGGAAGGTCACGCCATCGCGGCGACCAGTCCGCTGCAACAGGCGCGCGTAGCGGATGTTCCGCGCCGGCTGGAAATTTGCCGCAGCGCGATTCTCAACCGCGACTTCGAATCGTTTGCCAACATCATCGAATTAGATTCGGATGTGATGCACGCGGTGATGATGACTTCCAATCCGCCGTTGGTGTATTGGCAGCCTGCCACGCTCGGCATTTTTCATGAAGTGCGCGCATGGCGGAGTCAAGGCTTGCCCGCCGCTTATACGGTGGATGCGGGCGCGAATGTGCATGTGATTTGCTTGAGTGAATTTGCAAAAGAAGTGGAAAAGAAACTGCGCGCCCTGCCCGGCGTGAACGATGTATTGGTTGCGGGCGCGGGTGGCGCGGCGCATATCGAATAACCAAGGAGATAAAGCAATGCAAATAGTAACAGACACAGGCATGGATATGCACTTGCCGCCCGAATTGATGCCCGATGTCCCCATTCATATAGTGCCGCATATCATTACATTGGATGGGAAATCCTACCGCAGCGGTGAAGAGATACAAGCCGATGAACTGCAAAAGATGCTGATGAAAACATCCAGTTTTCCGGTTACATCGCAGCCTTCCGCCGGCGACTTCGCCGAGGCGTACCGCAAACTTGCGGTCAAAGACCCCGATATTCTTTCCATTCAAATGTCTTCTGGTTTGAGCGGAACATATAACGCGGCTTTCGCAGGCGCGGCAATGGTTCCCGAAGCCAACATCACGGTGGTGGATACCAAAACGTTATGCGCTGCGCAAGGCTGGATCGTCGCTGCCGCGGGACGCGCCATCAAAGCAGGCTGGTCTGTGGATAGAATCCTCGCGCTCATCAAGCGTGTTGGCGACGCCACCGAAGAAGCATACACGCTCGATGAATTGAAATACTTGATTCATGGCGGGCGCATCAGTCACATGAAGGGCTTGCTTGCTTCGATATTGAAAATTCGTCCGCTGATCGGCGTGGAAAAAGTCGGCGGCACGTACGCCCAATTGGGCATGGCGCGCACATTCGAGAAAGCGCTGCAAGGCTTGGTGGATCACATGCTTAAGTTCCATAAGCCCGGTTCCACACTGCGCGTGCAGGTTTTACACTCCTACAATCAGGCTGGCGTGGAAGCCTTGCGCGAGTTGATTGCGCCGGTCTTCAACTGTATTTGGATGCCAATCCATTACATGTCGCCGGTGCTGGCGGCGCACACCGGTCCCAGCATGGTGGGAGTTGCCTTTGGCGCGGCAAGCGAATACGAAGACCTTCCGTAATTGATCTTGAATTCAAACTGGCGCATGACGACATCGCGCCAGTTTTTTTATTATTCCGCTAATAAACTTTTAACATCACTCCCTTTCATTTACAGATATAATCTCTCTTTAGAGAGCGTTTCTTAAAATCTTTGTCACTTTATTTTTGTACACGGATTTTCGCGGAAAACACGGAAAGA
>DZBA01000061.1 GCA_022729775.1 Anaerolinea thermophila
CTTTTGTTTCTGTCATCTCGATACCTCCAGAATTTATCTAGTGTATTTGATGCAGGCGTGAGGGATATGTTACAAGGAAAATGTTAATTTTGTATATGAATTTTCGCCTAATTTATTTTTCCCTACCGAGCGGTAGGTTCGTGGATTTTGCGATATAATTGCGAACATGTTTTTCGCCCTTCAACGTCCTACTTTGACCTTTGTTATTGTTTTTCTGACATTCAGCCTTTTATTCCTTTCCAATACTTTTAAGTTGTGGTTCAAGACCGACCAGTATTATGAGGAAATGCGCGACAGCCTGACGCGGATGCCGATTCCCTTTCGCAGCCTTTTCCTTGCGCGCTTGGATGACCGCGAGCGTTGGCTAGCGCGGCAAAAAGCGTTTAGTCTCATTGGTGTTGCCGCTGTCCTCTTTGCGGATGTGATGGTGGTGATGGCATGGTTAAATTAAAAAATGACAAATAAAATTCCTAACCATATTACAATCAATCCAAATATGGCAGATGGCAAGCCATATATTACTGGAAGCCAAGTAAAAGTTCATCACATTGCCGTTTGGCATAAGGATATGAAAATTCCCCTAGAGAAAATCGCGGAGGATTACAATTTAACTCTTGGTGACGTTTACGCTGCGATGGCTTATTATTATCACTATCAGGAAGAGCTTGACCAATACATAAAAGAAGATATTGAGTTTGCCGAAGCCATGCGCCAGAAAGTCGCAGCAGAGAATCAAAAAACGATTTATGAAATTAACAAGGTTTACGGCAACGGCGAGACAGACCCAGAAGAAAAGAAATTGCTCGACGCAATGAGGAAATCTTCCGCTAAACTTGTAAAAGGAACTTGGTAATAACAAGTCGGATTTGTCATCATGTCAAAGTCAAAGAAACAATACTACATTGTTGTTCATGGACTCAAACCAGGGCTTTATACAGAGTGGTTTGGCGACAATGGCGCATCCAAGCAAGTGGAAGGTTTCAATGACGCAATTTACAAAGGCTTTTACTCGAAAGAAGACGCTTTGGTTTGGTTGCGGGAATTCAGTGAAGAAACATTACGAAAATATGCGCCGAATTTACTGGACTTGGTAGACTACTCCGTTCCTTTACAAGTCGTGGATGAAGGTAGTGAATGTCTGAAAGAAGGAAAAATTATTATCCATACCGACGGTTGCGCTATGGGAAATCCTGGCGCTGGCGGTTTTGCCGCTCTTTTGCGCTACAAAGAAAGAGAAAAAGAAATTACTGGCGGTTTTCAGGAGACCACAAACAACCGCATGGAATTAATGGCTTGCATCGAGGGATTAAAAGCCTTGAAGCAAAAATCAGACATCGTTGTTTTCAGCGACTCAAAGTATCTTGTGGATTCAATCAACGAAAAGTGGATTTATAAGTGGCGCAATAATCACTGGATGAAAAGCAAGAAGAAACAAGTGATGAATGCCGACCTATGGAAAACTTTGCTTGAATTGGTCGAACAGCATGAAATCGAATTCAGATGGGTACGTGGTCACAATATAGATAAAAACAACCAACGCTGTGATTTCTTGGCAAAACAAGCCGCGCAAGGACAAAATTTACCTGTAGATACAGGATTCAGCAAAGAAGATCTGCAATCCGCTTTATTTGAAATGTAAAGGAGAAAAATGGATAAATCAATTTGCAGGGTAGGTGTTTTTTATGACGGCTCATACTTTACTTATGCCCAATATCATTTTTATGCCAACAGAAAATTGGGTTGGTTGAGTTTTCAGCCGTTTCAAACTTTGGTCGAAGATTTTGTTAGAGAACAAGAACAAGGATACGCTAATTATCGTGTCGTATATGCTGGATGGTATCAAGGTCTTTTCTCGTCAACACAGTCTAGTGAAAAACAATTGCACAAACAACGTAATCGTGACACAGATTTAATGCACGCGGGCGTAGAACCTAAATATGTTCCAATGTCACAATCTGGCAGAGAAAAGGGTGTGGATGTTGCGCTTGCAGTTGACGCTTTACAAGTTGGCGTGGAAGGGAAGATTGACGTCGCTGTTTTAGTAACAGGTGACGCTGACTTTGTTCCTCTCGCTAGGGCATTAATGAAACATGGAATTCGAGTTGCAGCTGTTTATTTTGAATATGAAGACCATATAAAGACAAGCTTCATCAACGAGCGCTTACTGAATGTCTGTAACTATCACTTGAATGTAAATGCGCTTGAAAAGGATAGAAAACACCAAGGAGCGTTTCGAGGAATATTTAGACAGCCAGAACAAGGCAAAGAAAAAGAATTTGAAAGCGAACCTCCAATGCCCGATATTGATGATTAATCTTGCCTTTATCAATCCAAAATCAAAAATCGTAAATCCAAAATAGGAGAGATTACTTTGAAAATCATAGCCTGCATCAAACAAGTCCCGGACTCGGAAGCGAAGGTCAAAGCCGAGGGCGGGCAGGTATCGTGGGGGGACGCGCCGCTGGTCATCAACCCGTTCGATGAATATGCGGTTGAGGGCGCGCTTCAACAAAAGGAAGCCATCGGCGGAACTGTGACCGCGTTGTGCGTGGGACCCGAATCCGCGAGGGATGCGCTCAAACACGCGCTCGCCATGGGCGCTGATGAAGCCATTCTCGTCTCTGACCCCGCGCTGGAGAATCTGGATACGGTTGGCGCAGCAAGGATTCTTGCTGCGGCGATTCAAAAAATCGGCGGCGCGGAGATGATCATCTTCGGGCGGCAGACTCTCGATAACGGCGCAGGACTCACCCCCGCGCAGACGGCGCGCATCCTCAAGATGCCCATGCTCGGCTTGGCGGGCAGCATCAAAGTAGAGGGCGGCAGCGTCACAGTAGACCGCGTTATCGAAGAAGGCAGGCAAACTGTCAGCGCAAACCTGCCTGCGGTGTTGAGCGTCGTCCAAAGTATTGGCGAGCCGCGTTATCCTTCCTTTATGGGAATCCGCAAAGCGTCGAAGGCGAACATCCCTGTGTGGTCGCTCGGCGATTTGGGAGTTTCCGCGCCCGCGCCTGTGGTCACGCGCAGTGAGTTGATCAACCCGCCTGTGCAGGAAACCACCACTGAAATCATCAGCGGCGAAACGCCCGAAGCCATTGCTGAAATCCTTGCCGATAAAATCCTTGCGGAGAAAGTGCTATGAAAACTTTTGTTTACATTGACCATTTCAAAGGCGAAATCCAGCCTGCCTCATGGGAGGCGTTGGGTTTGGCAAAATCGCTCGGCTCTGCAAGCGCGATTGTATTCGGCTCCGGCGTGGATGCGGTCGTCAAAGCCGCGTTTGAATTCGGCGCGGAGGAAGTCCTCGTTGCGGATGATGCCGCGCTTGCGGATTATCGCGCTGAAGTCTACGCTTCGACGCTTTCCGCGCTTGCGTCTTCTCTCAATCCAAATTTGATTCTCTTCCCAACCACTGCCCGCACCCGCGAGCTGGCTGCCATGTCCGCAGTGGATTTGGAAACCGGCGTGTTGACCGACATCTCCGATCTGGATTCTTCACTGGTGGCAACCCGCCCCATTTATGAAGGCAAATTGTTAGAGAAGACCGCCTGCGCGGGCAAGATCGTTTTGGCGACGATTCGCGCGCGCGCCTTCCCCAAACCGGCGCAAAATCCCGGCGCGGCTGGATCAATTACGAAAGTAGAAGTGAAAGCCGACGCGCTGTCTGAGGTCAAGGGGTATGCGGCGGCGGAGAGCGCGGTTAATCTTGGCGACGCGTCTGTCATCGTATCCGGTGGGCGCGGCGTTTCCAACAATCCCGCGCTTGGGCTGGACGAACTTGCCACCGCGCAGAAAGGCTTTGAGTTGATTGGCGAGCTCGCATCTTTGTTGGGCGGCGCGGTGGGCGCATCCCGCGCGGCAGTGGACGGCGGATACATCACATACGCGCATCAAGTCGGGCAGACGGGCAAGGTCGTCTCGCCGGATTTGTATATCGCGTGTGGAATTTCCGGCGCGATTCAACATTATGTCGGCATGAGAAACGCAAAATTGGTCGTTGCCATCAATAAAGACGCGGACGCGCCCATCTTCAAGCAGGCGCGTTATGGCGCGCTAGGCGATTTGTTTGCGATTGTCCCAGCGTTGACGGCGGCGTTGAAGAAGAAATTGGGGAAGTAGGCGAAAAGTTAGTCGCGCGCGGATGCGTGTAGAGAAGAAAAAAGCGCATCCCCACTTAAATCGGTATGGAAAAAGGCTAGTCTAAAAGACTAGCCTTTTACTATCCCTATGGATAGTGACAAATTGAACTAAACTCTGTATGATGTAACTACATTTGTGTGCACGCAAAGGTTGTCACCTGGGACTGCAAAATCTCCCGATTTTGCCTCGAAAGTCAGGAGACTTTTGAATCCATCCCTGACATGTTTTGTGTGCACACCTACATTTAGCAGATTACAAAAGTGTTCAATTATATGTTACGGATTGTAAAGTAGTTTGCGTTGATATACAATTAACATTATTAGTTTTCCCTCAACGAGAAGCGTCTTATCGTTACACCTCAACTGAGTGATCTTCTTTCTTTGTGGTCACAGCGCGTGCAAGATGCGCTTTCAAAATCAAGAATAAGGAGAAACAATGAACACGCTCAAGAAATCGTTTTTGTTTTTGACCGTTCTGCTCGCGCTGTTTTTTAGCGCCATCGGGACGACGCCCGCAGACGCGGGGTTGATTATGAATGATTTGAAAAGTAGATACGGACCCTGGGGGGATGTTCAAGTCATTGCAGCCAATGGGTATGCGTACTTGATGAGCAGCTACGGTCTACGGATAACCCCTCTTGAAGGGGGCGTAACCAGCTATATCAACCTTCCCAACAGCGGCGGACATAACAATAATATGTTTGTAGACGAGAACAACCTGTATATCGTCAATGGGTCTGCCAACTGGTACAGCGCAGAGGGGAACGGTTGTTACAATGCTACTGTAAAATGCGGCTTGAATATTTCCAGGGATAACGGAGCCACATGGACAACCTTGAACAAAGGTAACAGCGATCTGGCAGGCGTTGCTAACGATGTGTTTGTGGACGTGGACGATAAGACCGTCTATCTGGCGACGAGCAAGGGTGTATCCATTCTGCCGGATGGCGCCGTGACGTTTACGAACAAGCCTTCGCGCGCCCTGACCACTCTGGTAGTGGCGGACGATGGCACAATTTATGCAGGAAAAGGCGATATCCCTGCTTATGCGGTCTCATACTACGACAGCGATTTAAACAGCTCCAATTCTCTCTACATCTCCACAGATGGCGGAACCACCTTCACCGAAACGGAGATCACCGATGGAGTGGATACCTACGACGCCTACTATGGCGGCATCTACGACCTGTTCCTCGATAGTGACGGGGTGCTGTATATCGCAACCAATGACGGCATTTGGATGACCGCTGACGGCGGCGCGAGTTTCGTCCACAAAACTACTGATGATGGATTGGAGAGTAATCAGGTTAGCGCCATCTTTGTAGACGATGACCCAATAGAAGGCTCTGGCAAAGTGTATGCATCAACCCCCAAGGGCGTATCCATTTCCTTTGCGGCTGTTGACCCAGCTGACCTGAACGGGCTTTCGTTTGCCGACTCGGGCGACCCGGACAACCCCAGTGGAAATAAAACCACCACCGACGGGCTGTGGGACAACAACGTGTTTTCGACCGCGGCGATTGGCGATAACATATATGTTGTCACGCAATATGGGTACGCGACCTCCACTGATAAGGGCGCGACCTTCACTTACGACGCAACCCGCCTGACAAGATGCAACTCAGACCCTGTCACGCATCAATGTGCAACGATGACTGCAAACGGCAACATCAGCAGCTATTACGTCAATGATGTGTTTGTGGATGGGGCAGATGCCTACATTGCCACCAATAACGGCATTTCCATCTCCCATGACACGTTGGAGACCTTCACATATATCAACACCAAACAAGGGCTGTTGAACAACAAGGTCAATGCCCTCTTTGTGGATGGGAGCAACGTCTACGCGGCAACCGATGGCGGTTTGTCCATTTCGGACGATGGCGGGGCGAGCTTCTCGACGAACGTAACCACTGCCGAAGGCTTGGGAAGCAATTATGTCAATGATGTGCTGGTGGATGGCTCAAATATCTACGCGGCAACGGAACGCGGCTTGTCCATCTCTACCAATGGCGGAGTGAGTTTCAACAACAAGGACCATACCGCGCTGGGCGGCAGTTCTGATGCCACGTATCGTGTGTACCTTGCCGGTTCTACGCTGTATGTGGTCAGCAACGGCAGTTTCTCGTTCTCAACCAACGGCGGAACCTCGTTCACGGCGCGCAATTTCAGTTTCTACTCCCGAGGAGATTCGTTTGCTGTTAAAGCCGGCACACCCAACACGCTGTACTTGTCTGGCTCTGGCGGCGGCGAATATGGTTTCTTAACCTCCACTGATGACGGCGCGACTTTCACCAAGCAGAGCGCTGAAACCGCCGTTTCAATCCTTTTGGATGGTACGGCTATTTACGTCACTACTTATGGTTCTTTGAGAAAATCCGCAGATGAAGGCGTCACATTTGCCACTGTCAACGTAACAGACGAATGGGGCAACAGTACTACTTATGCTGGTCTTGCCGGCATCTATACGAGCGGCGGGAAGATGTATATGTACAGCTCGGGTAACTATGCCTACTCCGGCAGTGGGCGCGGCTTGTACTTCGGCACCATACAAGATTTGCCCCCGCAAATCTTATCCATCAAGCGCGGCGATTACAACAACCCAACGGATGCCGCCACCGTGTACTTCAGGGTCGCGTTTAGCGATGACATTGCCCCGGCGGATGACCTCCTCGCAGTTCCTCCCCTTTACAAAGCGGACGCCGCTGACTTCAAACTGACCACCACCGGCATCACCGACGCGTCCATCACCGATGTTACATGCAGCGGCAACTACTGCACCGTCACGGTCAACACCGGCACAACCAACGGCACCATCCGGCTGGATGTCCCCGCGACGGCGCAAATCACCAACGTCACCGGTACCTTGATGTCGAACATCCCCTTCACCACCGGTGAAGTGTATACGATTGATCACGGGTCTCCTCCAACCGTTCCGATTTTGCTCACTCCCAATCCTTCCGTGCTGGTAGATACCCTCACGCCCAAACTGGATTGGAAAGATTCTGTTCAAGTTCTTGCTGCTGCAGACCTCGGCTGGCATTATGAGGTCAATGTTTACACTGCTAACAAGAGCTACGATAAGACTTTCACCACCGCAGACGATGCCGACCCACTGGCAGGGCTTGCGCGTTCTGAATATACTTTCACCGATCCGCTAACGCCCAACACCACCTACTATTGGAAAGTGCGTTCGTTCAACAACAAGAACATGGCAAGCGCGTGGACTGCGCCGCGCGCCTTCCGCACGCGGATGACGACGCCGGTTCTCACTGCGCCTGTCGAAGATGCCGTGTTGGACACAAAACGCCCAACCTTCACATGGGACGCGGTTACTGGCGCTACCACCTACACCGTGCAATTGTGGACGCCAAACACGCTGGGCGTCAATGCGCTGGCATTGACAGGCACAGCCAAAGCGCCTGCTACAACTTTTACGCCCACTGCAGATTTACAGCCTGATAAAGTTTATACATGGCGCGTAATGGCAAACGGTCTGAACCCGAGCCTTTACTCCGAGTTCCGCAGTTTCACGACCAGCACGAATCCGCCGTCCCTGCCCGTTTACGTTGCCCCGGCTGCTAATTTGCTTGTAAACAGCGCAGCGGATATCAAATTGGATTGGACCGCCGGTCTTGTGAGCGAACCGACCAAGCCTGCTGCGGCTGGCTTTGAGGTTGAATATTCTCCGAACAAAGATTTCAGCGGCGGTACCTTGGTTGATATAACCGACCCGCTCGTTACTGAACACATCATCACCGCTGGAACTTTAGATCCCAATAAAACCTATTATTGGCATATCCGCGCGTATGATAATGAAAACGCCGCGAAACAGCGCAGCGCATGGACAGTGGCGCGCACCTTCCGCACACGGCTCTTGCAGCCCGTGTTGATCGAGCCAGATAACGCCACAGTCTTGAACAGTAAACGCCCAGAGTTCAAATGGGGCGCAGTTGCAGGCGCGACATCCTACACGCTCCAAGTGTTCAAAGCGGGAAGGGCTGTTCTTACGATTACTGTTCTCGCCCCGAACGTTGTTTACACCCCAACCTATGACTTGCTTGCAGAGACAGAATACACTTGGCAAGTGAAAGCCAACGGCTACAACCAAGGCGATTACTCTGATCCATTCACCTTCACCACCAGTGAAAACCCGCCGGCTATTCCTGTGCTGAAACTTCCGCGCAATAAGACTTATATTGCAGCCGCCGACCCTGTGACCTTATCTTGGTACGCCTCTGCAGCGAAACTTACCGCTGTCCCGCCCATTCCTGCCCCTGGCAGTTATGAAGTGCAATATGCGGATAATAAAGACTTTACAGGCGCAACCTCCGCTAGCGTAGACGGCGCAACGCTGGAACACCAGATTGCAGGCGGAACGCTTTTACCGGGTCGCACCTATTACTGGCGCGTCCGCGCTTGGTCTGGAGCGGGCGGCGCGGGAAATCACAGCGCGTGGTCGGTGATGTACTCCCTCAACGTCAAGTATGCTCCTCCCGTGTTGACCGTGCCTGCGAACGGAGCAACGAGTGTCCCAATACGTCCTACGTTTACGTGGACTGCGGGCGGTAATGGCGTGTGGACCAGTTTTACCCTGCTGATTGGGACGAATGAAACCCTTACCTCGGGACGTAGGGCTTTTGTAATTCCTGCCTCCATGGGAACCACTTACACCATCCCGCCCACTGCTGCCGCTCTGAAAGCGAATACCCAGTATTACTGGCGTGTTTACATCAACGGCGTTTACATTTCAACCTTCTCTATTGACCCTGCGTGGGGCTTTAGGACGCAGTAAAATTTCTTGACATGACAAGCGCGCCCCTGATTTTTCAGGGGCGCGTTTTATTTCCTCTTGTTACGACAACAAAAACAAGCAGCAACATAAAGAAAGGATCAATGGTAAGCCGAAAGCGGTTATTTTCCCCGATTTCCATGCCGACGCTGACAAGGGTCACATAGAGCAGGTTATAAAGCATAAACAAAACCAGCAGTTGAATCGGCTTGTCCGCGTCTTTTCCCAGATTTAGTAGAAATCTTGAACTGCCGGCTACGGTAATAATAAATCCCAAAATAAGCAGCCAGCCGACGTGCGTTGCTTGAAGCTGGTTCAAGCGTTTTCCGCTGTTTTCCCCGCTTTGCCATTGCCCATAGAATACGCGATTCCATATCTGATCGAGCCGCGCAATGTGAACGTGATTCGCGCCCAAAAATTCATAATCGCTGGCGGCGTGGAAGTAGATATACGCGGCTTGCAAAATCGCGCGCGGATATATTCCCGGTTTCAAGTAGATGAGTTTTAGCGCGTCTTTCATGTAATTCCGCCCCGCCTCCGCGTAGACCAAATGATGATGATTGCGCGTGTTCAGAGAAGTTTCCGGCTTATCGAGCAGGGGAATACCCGTCTTGGGCGTGTGTGGCAAAAGTTTCAAATATACATTCGGGTTGCGAAATGGGGGAATCAACGCAAATGGGGAGAGTATCTCATCTTCGACCCATTCCTCGCGCTCCGCTTCCGGTACGCGAAAGGTAACAATGCGCGCAAGATTCATCCCCGCCCATGTGCTGGCTGCAAAGTCGCCGACGATGAGCGCGTTTTTCGCATACCAGCCGAAGACTATTAAAATCGGCAAAAGCGCGGCGAGGAGCGTCTTTCTTCGTTCATCCCAGAGGATGTATAAAATGAGCGCGAAGCCCGCCAGCCATATCAAGTGAAATAGACTCCACGTCAGCGCGATGATTGCAAGCAGTGAAAAAAATAAAACTCCCCAGCGTTTCTTTTGTGTTTGGACGAAGCGATAAAGAAAAACGCCCGAAAGCGTTAACATCATCGTAAGCAGGTAAGAATAAGAAACCCAATTTTCGTATAAGATGACAGACGGACTGACCATGAACATTGCGGAAAGAATCGCTGCAAGCCAATTCGGGAGGCGCAGGAAAAGTCCAAGCGAATAGATGGAAACCGCGAGAATTATCCCCGCTGCGTAGTACAGGATGTTGAAAACAGCCGCGTAATTTTCACCGAAAACGCGCAGCACAATGCCAATGAGCAAATTCCACAACGGCGGCTGGCTGTGCAGGTAAAACACACTGCGCCATAAATCCGTTTTGAGCAGGACTGGGTCAACGGCGTGCCAGCTAAAAATATTTTCTGATTCAAATTTAATTCCCGCCGACTGATACAGAAGGCGGGAAATCGTAAAGACACTCAAGACTGCAAAGAGCCAGATTAAGTTATGCTTTTTCTCTGAAGTCATAAATTCCGTTTTTGACGCTCCACTTTGCGCCGCAAGTCGCGCAAATCAAATGCTCATTTTTGTCTTCCAATTTTTCATTTCCACAATCGGGACATTTGAACAGGTCAAGCGCGTTGGGTGGGACTTCGCGTTTTGCGCCGCTGGTTTTAACCGCTTTCAAGAAAACGCTCGGCGTGAGTTGAATCAGCGCGCCAAGCGGTTGGAAGATTCCATCCAGCGCGGCGAGAATTTTCGCAGGGATCAGGCGTTTCAATATCCCAAGCCTGAAGTGCGAAACCGCAAGAGTTTTTTCGATGGCAAACCCCAGCGCGTTCATCCATTGTTTGACCGCTTTGGGATGAAAGTTAAAATTCAGTTTGACGAATTCCACAGGCTCGAGCGCAAACGGATTCCAAGCCTGCTTTCCGAGCCAGTAACGCAAAATGGATTTGAGGTTTAATTTATTTGCAAATTCAAGGATGAAAACAGAATCCTTTTGCATAACGTTGTGAATTTGCGCCAGCGCTTTGGGCGCGTCTGCCATGTGATGCAGCGCGCGAATCATCGTCGCGCCGTCGAACATGTCCGCGCGGAAGGGCAGGCGGTAAATATCCGCAGCGACAAAAATATATCTGTCCGATTTGCCGAGCCGTTCCTGCGCTTGCGCGAGTTGGGTGGTGGAATAATCGAGGACGACGACGCGCTCAAAGCCGGCGTAACGCGGCGTGTTACGTCCCGCGCCCGCGCCGAGTTCTAGCATGAGTTCTCCGCTTTGGGGAAGTAATCTTCTTAATGCAATCGCTTCGGATAAGTCTTCATACGCGCGCCCGCCTTCATCCCAAAATGATGTTTGATAATCCGAGCCTTCGTAGTTGCAAACGGGGGGAGTTGTCATAAGTAAGTGTAGGTCACGCTTTAAGCGTGACCTACTTGATGATTAACGCCCAATCGAACGATACTTGAATCCCATTTCTTTCATTACGCTGGGATCGTAGATATTGCGCCCGTCATAAATGACCGGGGCGTTGAGCAACCCTTTAACCTTTGCCAGGTCGAGTTGTTTGAATTCATTCCATTCGGTAATGACCATCAGCGCGTCACAGCCTTTTGCCATTTCGTATGGCTCGGTGAACATTTCCACAGCGGGCAGCAGCGGACTTGCGACTTCCATCGCAACGGGGTCGTACCCGCGCACTTTTGCGCCCTGCTTGTTGAGTTCTTCCGCAATGTCAATGGATGGCGCATCGCGCATATCGTCGGTGTTGGGTTTGAAAGCCAAGCCAAGCAAACCGATGGTTTTGCCCTTCAATCCGCCAATCATTTCTTCCACATGTTTCACGGCAGTTTTACGGCGGTCATAATTGACCTCCATCACATCGTTGAGAATGCGCGGATTAAGTCCTTTTTCCTTTGCCATGAACGCCAGCGCTTCGACATCCTTCGGGAAGCACGAGCCGCCCCAGCCGAGTCCCGCATCGAGGAAGTGGCGACCAATGCGCGCATCGTAGCCCATGCCCGCGGCGACTTCCTTCACATCCGCGCCGACGAGTTCGCATAAATCCGCCAGCTCGTTGATGAATGAAATCTTCGTCGCAAGGAAGGCATTGCTCGCATACTTGATCATTTCCGCGGTGCGCAAGTCGGTGATGACGATGGGCGCGCGCAGGGGCAAATGCAGATGCGCCACCTTGTTTGCGGCTTCCCGATTCATCGAGCCAATCACCGTGCGGTGCGGATTTGTGAAGTCTGCAATCGCGGAACCTTCGCGCAAGAATTCGGGGCATGAAACCACAGAAAAATCAACTTCGCTTTTCTTTGCGCCCTTCACAATATCCGCAACCCAATCGCCTGTGCCAATCGGCACGGTGGATTTGTTGATGATAATCAGCGGCGCGGTCATATTCTCAGCAATGGATTTTGCAGCAGCGGCAACGTATTGCAAATCAGCCGAGCCATCCACGCCTGAAGGCGTGCCAACCGCAATGAACGCATATTCAACATCCTTCAACGCTTCTTTGTATGAAGTTGTGAATGTGATGCGACCCGCATTGAAATTTCGTTTTACCAACTCATCCAAGCCGGGCTCGTAAATGGGCATAATGCCCTTCTTTAAGTTTTCCACGCGCTGCTCGTTCACATCCAGCGCCGTGACGCGATTGCCCAAATCTGCAAAGCAAGCCGCAGTTACCAATCCGACGTATCCCACGCCGACAACACAAATTTGTTTCATAAATGTAGTTCCTTTTTACGTTTTTTATTAGAGACCTGACAGGTTTCCATAGAAGCTTAATTCATTAGCGCGACTTTGATTCACAAAACCCGAATCGACTCGCGTCACGCTGAAACCTGTCAGGTCTATTTGGTCACGCATTAGTATAATTCATTCTATGAAAATTCTCTTTATTGCAGACGCGCGTTCTCCAATTTCCAAAAACTGGATTCGGCATTTCGTCCAGCGCGGTGATGAAGTTTATCTTGCCTCCACTTTTCAAGGCGATGTGGGATTTCCGCTTTCGGGCTTTGAGTTTACCCCCGCAGCGCTCAGCGCCGCCAAGCGGATTCAACCGCCATCATCCGCGACTTTTCTCCCCACCGGGCTTCGCACGCGCATCCGCCAATGGCTCGGACCGCTGACCTTGCCCCGCTCCGCGCAAAAATTAAGCGCGTATATCAAACAAGTTCAGCCAGATATTATCCATGCGCTGCGAATTCCATACGAAGGCATGTTAGCCGCCAGCGCAATTCCCAATCACCAATTACTAATTACCTCCGTGTGGGGCAATGACTTTACCCTGCACGCGCCTTCCACGCCGTTGATGAGTTACTATACGCGCAAGACCCTGCGCTCTGTCACCGCGCTTCATGCCGACTGTGAGCGTGACATCCGACTCGCTGCCAAGTGGGGCTTTGATTCGGCGAAGCCGACGCTGGTCACGCCCGGTAACGGCGG
>DZBA01000062.1 GCA_022729775.1 Anaerolinea thermophila
GGCGATGGCGCGCAGCCCGTCTATGTCTTTGCGGTGATTGAATTTCATGTGTGAAAGCGCTTAAACCTTTGCCACTTCCTCTTCATACCGTTTCCAGATTCGGGGGGCGATTTCTTTAGCGCGCGCGGCAATTTCTTTTTCGTCGAGCGTGAGCAGCTCGCGGTCTTTCATCAAAACTTTTCCCGCAGCTATGGTGGTTGTCACCATACTTTGTTGGAAGCCGAAAATAATGTGCCAGGGGACGTTGCCTGCGGTGAGCGGGGTATGCGAGTTGTAATCCACAAAAATCAGGTCGGCGAAGGCGCCGGGCGTGATTTGCCCAATGGGCGCACCGGGGAAGAATTGATTGGCAAGCGCGGCGTTATTGTAGATTGCCATCTGCTGCACATCGTAACCGCCCATGCGGCGCGGGTCGCGGTGTTCGCTTTTGTGGATGAGGTACGCGGTTTTCCATTCATCCCACATTGAGTTTGTGAAACCGTCATTTCCCAAGCAGACTTTGATGCCTAATCGCATCATGGATTCAACTTGCGCAACACCTACGCCGTTGTTCATGTTCGAGCGCGGCTGGTGAGTGAGCCATGTGCCGGTCTCTTTGATGATTTCCATCTCGCGCGCGTCGAAGTGAACGCCATGCGCGGCAATTGTGTTCGGTCCGAGAATTCCGTGTTTGTGCAGGCGGTCAATGACGCGCATTTGACTCTTGCTCAAACTGTCATCTTCATCTGACCCGTGTTCTGCCGTGTGGACGTGAAACCCCGCGCCTTCGGGAATGGCGGCGCGGCATGCCTGCAAAGTAATGCCGGATAAGGTCAGGCTTGCGTGCAGACCAAAACTTGCGGCAAGGCGCGGGTGCGGATTTTCCGCCATCTTTTTCAAGAAGCGGATATTTTCATTGATGCCCGCGTTGGCTTTTTCCTGCCCATCGCGGTCTGTGACTTCGTAGCATAAAACGCCGCGCGTGCCGCTTTTGAGCACCGCTTCAGCGACAATATCGAGCGAGCCGTCAATGCAGTTGGGCGAGGCGTGATGGTCAATTAAGGTGGTTGTGCCGTGTTTGATTGCGTCCACAAGGCAAACCAGCGCGGAGTATCGCACGGCTTCCGTATCCAGCGAACGGTCGAGGGGCCACCAAAGTTTTTGCAGGATTTCAGGGAAGACCTTTGGCGCGGCTCCGGGGATGCCCATGCCGCGCGCGTATGCGCCGTAGAAGTGCGTATGCGCGCAAATTCCACCGGGCATGACGTATTGTCCGCCCGCGTCCATCGTTTTGGCTTTGGGATATTTCTTCACCAGCGCGCTGGTGGTCCCAATTTCTTTGATAAACTCGCCTTCGATGTAGATGGCATGGTTTTCGAGAACGCGATTTTCGGGTTCCCATGTGATGAGGTTTGCGTTTGTAATGAGCATGTTAGTTGTATCCATATTGGGTGGGATCAGGGAGTTTTACCCCGGCAGAGCCGAGCTCCCAAAGGATGTTGTAAGCATATTCGCGCAATTCGACGTGGTCAGAATATATGGCGTCATACAGTTTTGCAATCACGCCTTCGCTTGGCGTGAATTTCAAATAGGGCAAGGCGGCAAGGCGCATGTTTTCATTTTCACCGCTCAATGCTTGCAAAAGAACATCGGTGGCGGGCGTTCCCGGCGCGATGCCCATGCCTTGCTTTGCGGCAAACTCGACCAGCCATGACGCTTCGGAGGGCGCCTTCAATTTACGCGGCGCATTCACGCCCGCGTTTGCTTTTGCTTCCAGAACTTCAGTGGCGGCATTACGCACGACCCATTGATCATCTTCCACTTGTATTTTTTGCAATATTTCGGTTGCCCAGGCTTCTTCGATGCGTCCAAACCCATAGACTGCGGAGCGGCGCAGGAGAATATCGTTCAGGGTGATGCCTTCGCGCAGCATGGCGTACCCTTCGACGGGGTCGGTTGCGAGCGCTTCCGCAGCCGCGCGGCGGATTTCTTCGTCACCATTGAGCAAGGTCTGCGCGACAGATTCCAGCGAGTCGTTTGTCCCAATGGAAACGAGCGCCATACATGCGGCGCGGCGAACCGGCATATTGGGGGCATCTATCGCGCGGGTTAATACTTCCACCGATTTTGAATCGCGCGCCGCGCCTGAGGCTAACACGGAAAGTTGCACATTCTCAAATGAGAGCGTGGTTGCCAATTGACGGAAGAGCGCCAATACGCTGGAATCATTGCTGACGACAAAAGCCGCCATTGCCTGTCCGCGCAGGTTGAGCGGAATTCCCTCGGTTTGCATTAATGCTGCCAGCGCGCCGAAGACTTGTCCGCGCCAGGGGACGTTTTTCGGCGCATCACGCAGGAAGCGCGCCGCGGCAAATAGCGGATAGTGCATGGGCATACTAGAAAGACGCAGCAGGGTTTGTACGATGCGGGTGACATCGCCATAAGCGGCTAGATAGCGTATGGTGAGATATTTTCCCATCCATTCCGGCTGGCTGAGCAGGGTGTCGTCGGCGTCGTAATTTGTCAACGCTTGACCAGCCAAATACCCGGCAAAAACAGGATGGGCAAAACGAACTTTATTATTGGCGTATGAAATCAGAAGTCCGCTGGAAACCATTTTTCCAATGACGCCCAGCGATGCGGCAGGCGCGGCGACTTTTTCGCCTTTTTTGCCTTTCTTGGGCTTGGCATTTTCTTCTGCCGCTTCTGTAGATTCTTCGGCTGCTGTTTCAGCGGATTCGCCCTCGGCTTTTTCTTCCGGAGCTTCAAAAGATTTTAGCCAATCGCGCGCTTTATATGGATCAAAGACCAGTTGCGCGCTTAACATGACTTGCATGGCGAGCGTTTCCAGCGCGGCAACAGGCGTATTTTCCGGCGCAATGCGGCGGATGTGAGTCGCAATGGCTTCGAGAATGTGCGCGCCAAGCAGGTCTCCGGCGTATGCGCCCCATGCCTTAAGTGTTACTTCAAGCGGAGATAAATTCGCGTTGTTCGTATTCAGCCAAATGTTGAGCAGGAACGGGTCAATTTGTTCGCTGGTTTGCGACCATGCTTCCAATGCAACGGTTTGAGACCACAGGTTGCCCCAGTGCTTGATAAATTTTTCGGTCTCTTTTGTTGACCATGCCATGAGCGCCAGCGGCGCAAATCCCATTGCAACCAGTCCGTCTAAATATTCCGGCGCGGCGGTGGTCACGATTCGATTCTTGGGGAAGCCTTGCATAACGAGTTTCAAATAATCGGTGACCGCTTGCTGCGCTTCGGGCGTGAGTTCGTCAAAGCCATCTACGAGCAGCAGGGCTTTTCCGCTTTTGAATGTATTTTCAATAAAACCGGGCAGGCGGTTTAAATCCAACAACGGCGCATGGTCAGATGCGGCTTCGATGATGGGCTTTAGCGATTCTTTTGCGCTTGCGGCGGGCAGGTTAAGGTCAGCGACGTGGACGAGGAAAGGGACAGCGTCTGGAAGCGTGTCGAGACTTCGATTTGCCGCGAGTGAAGCCAGATGAGCCAGCGCGACGGTCTTTCCCGCGCCGGGCTGTCCCATGATGACGATATTTGCATTCCCCGATAATACCTGCGGAAGCGTCAGCGCGGGCGCGTGATATGCGGCTGCAATTTCGGGCCAGGCTGGCAGATAAGGCAGCGTTTGCGAGACGACATCCTCGGCGTGCTGCGGCGCGTTGGGGTCGGTGATGGGCAGCGGCGGAAGGATGAGAAGCGGTTCTTGAATCACTTCTTCCAGCGCAAAGAGCGGCGCAGCGAGGTGCATCCCTTGCGCGCGGCGTAAGGTGATGCGGCGGTGATTCTCTTCGACGGTGCTGGTCTTGCGCGCTTGCGCTTCTACGCGCTGTTCTTTCAGGTCCGCAATAAATTCGTTCCAAAACGGGCGACCTTTTACAACCAACCACCAGAAAATGGTGGATGTGATGAAACCGACAAAGAAGGAGAAGGAGTCAATCAGCATGTTTTAGTTCGCGTATAAAATTCTTCCGCAGGATGGGCAATATGCAAGTTTGGACGAGCGCGCGGTTTGCATCAAGGCGGCATTCAGGTTCGAGCCGCATGACGCGCAGGCGTTATCAACAATCTCGCAGATGGCAACGCCGCGTTTTTCGATCCGTAGGTTTTCATAAATTTGCACCAGACCCAACTCGACGGGGGCGAGCGTCGCGCCGCGTTCTTCATTGAGCCGTTCTACTTCTAAAGTTAAGTTCGCTTGGTCTTCGAGTAATTTTCTATGTTCATTACCGCGCCGCGCTTGGACGAGCTCGAGGTTTGTCTTTGCAGTTTGCAGGGTTATTTCTGCGTCTTCCAAAATTTGCATGGCGTCCAGTTCGCGCTCTTCGAGCGTGACAAGGTGTTTTTTTAATGAAACAATGTCTTTTTGAAGGTCTTGCAATTCTTTGGGATTTTTAACCGTGCCGCCATACAAACTGGATTCAGCCTGTTGCGCCTTGATTTTTTGCGCGTTCGATTCGGCTTCGATGTTTTTCAGGCTGTTGCTTGCGCGGAAGTGGTCAGCCTGCGCGGTTTCGGCTTGTTGAAGCGCGTCACGCAGTTCGATGTCATTTTCCAGCGCGCGATGAATAACATCGAGCTGGGAACGCGCCCGGTCAATTTGGCGGTCAATTTGTTGTAAACGGAATAAACCCAGTGAGGCGCTCATAATGCTGAATTATACCGCTTCAAGCGGACGTGGAAAGTGACGTTTGTAATTTCAAAACTCCAATACCATGAAATCTTTTGCAAGCGCAACTTCGCCCGGGAACGCGGCGCGCGCTTCGGCAATCAGGTCGCCTTGCGCATATTTTCCTGTTGCGTAGTGAATCAAATATAGTTTGTGAACTTCCGCTTTCCTTGCCACTTCGCCTGCCTGCGCCGCAGAGGAATGTCCCCATTGTTCGCCGGTGGCTTCGTGCAGCAATATATCCGCGCCTTCGCTCAAGCGGACGACCTCATCGCATGGGCTTGTATCGCAGGAGTATGCCATAATTTTGTTGGAGGGTTTGAATTCAAAGCGCAAACCGATATTTGGAATCATGTGATGCACAGGCGATGTGTACACTTTGAAATCATTACATTCGAGCGCGAGCGTCAGTTCTGTGGCGGGCAGGTGATGGAAGACAACGGGAAAAAAATCGGGCCATTTCGACCAGTTGTAAAATCCCATCATGCCTTCGATGCGTTCGAGCGTGTATTGCAAGCCGTAAATATCGAGCTGTTTACGGCGACCCATCAACCACATATCCATCAATAACAGCGGGAGTCCCGAAACATGGTCAGGGTGAAAATGGGTGATGAGTACATCTGTCAGGTCGTTGAAGTCCAGCCCGGCTTGTTCCAATCGCAGAATGGGGTTGCTGACCGAGTCAACGAGCATCATGCGCTCACTTCCCACGATGACCATGTGGGAGTTTTCGCTTTCTTTCGTTGGGATCGCGTTGGACGATCCGAGAATAATCACTTTTGCCATGAGATTTGTTATGGCTTTATTTTAATACACTTCTCAGAATTATCGGCGTGATGTTTGCTTCGATGAGCGCAGCAATTGCCAGCAGCGGAATGACCAGACCGAGAAAGATTTTTGCCCAGTCCGCGAAAAGTTCGATGACCACTTCGCCCATAGATTTGCCCATTTGCGGCGTGACCAGCGCGACGCCGAAATATAAGGTTGCCGCGCTGCCAAGCATGAGGGCGGGGATTTCGAAAATTCCGTGCGGTAAAACTCCGGCGGCAAAGAGTGGAAGTGGCGCAATTTGCAGCAGCTGGAGTATGGCGAACAAACCGCCAATTAAACTGATATTGAGCATGTAGATCATGATTCCCAGCACGCTGAAAGAAACCAAACCCATCACGAAAATTGCCAGAACCGCGCGGGTGTTATTGAAGAAAAGAAAAGGCGCGTTGATATATTGACTGGCATTTTCCATGTTGGGCATTTGACTCGCGCGTTTTGCAATCTTGGCAATGTCTTGCGGTGACGCTTTGGCGATGAACTGTGGAATATTATCCATCACCCAATCATAGCCAATCCAAACGCTCACGCCAGCGGCGATGGCTATAATGATGAGGGAGGGAGTGATGCGCTTGAGCGTTTCTCCCAGACTGGCGCGATACCACGCGCCGATGGAGTGCGCGCCCGACAGGAAGTTATCCCAAAAGATACGCCAGACCCAGCGCATGTTGATGGCGTCTATTTCGCGCCCCAACAAATACTCCCGTTCAAAGTGCGCGATGCCCAAGCGAATCAACAGCAACGAGATGATGGTCACGCCTGCAATCGCCAGCCAGAGAATTTGGTCATTTCCCCAGAATAACATAACTGCTTCGCCTTGCATTAATACTGCAACGGGAATCACAATAAAAGACGCCAGCAGGTTTGCGGCTTTTACGGATGTTGATTGCACTGAAATTACGATTGCCGCGCTAACCATCAAGACCGCGTGCGCTGTGGTCAATAACAAAAGCTGCGACATGGTTGTAAAGTCGGGCATGGTGAGTTTTTCCTGCCGCGCAATCATAAGCAGGTAAAACGCGATGGATGTGTAACTTGCGAGCATGGGCGTGACAACGCCAACCAACAGCTTTCCGAAATATAACTGCCAGTCATCGAGCGGGGCGCTTAACAAGGGTTCGATTGTGCCGCGTTCTTTTTCTCCTACAAAGGCTTCCAGCGCGACCACCAGTGAAACCGTGAGCGGAAAGAATCCGATAATCATGACGGAGAAGGGGACAAGCCTTTCCAGAATCAGATTTGCGTTATATTTGTTCAAAAAATTTACGGTCTGTTTGGCGAACTCGTTCATCAGGAATGGGAAAACGAATATGAGGATGAGCATGGGCGCAAGCACGCGCCAATCGCGGAGTTGGTCGCTTAATTCGCGGCGCGCCACAAGCCACACGGGTTGTAATTTAGTGAACATTTTCCGCTTCCTTTGCGTCCGTCATTACTTTCAGATATACCTGTTCAAGCGTTCGCGCTTCTTCCTGAAACGACATCACCAGCGCGGACTTTGCGTGCAGCGCATTTAATATTTGCGGATTAGATTCGTGCGGGTGCGGTATGCGCAACTTCAAAGAAGTTTCTGTCTGCGAAAGCAGTTCCACGCCTTCAGGCAGTGAAAGGTTGCCGGCATCCCAACTTTGTGAAAATTTTATTTCATATTCCGGCGCGCCAAGCACTTGCTGTTTTAATTCATTCAATGTGCCTTGCAGCAGGATTTTTCCGCGATAGATAATGGCAATTTGGTCTGCAAGCGCTTCGACTTCAGTTAAGTTATGAGAGCAGATGACGATGGTGCGGCTGGCGCTTTTCAGGCGCGAAATTTCATCCCGTACCAACCGCGCGGATTCCGGGTCCATTGCGGAAGTTGGCTCGTCGAGCAGCAATACGCCGGGGTTGTGCATCATGGCGCGCGCCAGCGCAAGCTTTTGCCGCATCCCTTTTGAATATTCTCCAATGCTGCGTTTTGCGGCTTCGGCAAGCCCAAAATATTCGAGCAATTCGGCGCTGCGATGTTTTCGCGCTTCGGGAGTCAGGCGATATACCTGCCCAAAGAAGTCGAGGTATTCGTGTGCGGACATGCGCATATACAAACCGTGCTGTTCAGTGAGTACGCCGACAGAGGCGCGGACATCATGTCCGTTTTTAACCACGTCATATCCGGCAATCCGCGCATATCCGCGCGTGGGGGATAACAGCGCGGTCAACATGCGGACGGTGGTGGTTTTTCCCGCGCCATTTTGTCCAAGCAGCGCAAGGACTTGTCCCGGCTCGACGGAGAGCGTTACACCATCCACCGCCATAAAATCATGAAATTGCTTGCTGAGGTCGTTGGTTTCTATCATAATGAATTCTCGTGATCTGATATTTGCGAAGATAAATGCCTCGAAGGTTTGAGCAGATCAAACAGGTTTTCGAGGAAGTTTTTGAGATAGTTGCAAGCGGTCTATTGTATTCTGCTGACTGGATGGGTATCTTCACAGGGATCTTACAGTTTCGGCGCGGCGCAGCCAGTATAGACGAGCGGCGGAAAAAACTGCGGTTATCAGGAAGAAGGCTTGGTTGATGTTGATTCCATTAATAAGCGCGACATCGAGCCGCAGAAATTCAAGAAAGAATCGCGCGGCAGAGTAAAAAAGGATGTAAGTTAAAAACAAGTTGCCGGGTTTTTGTGGTTGATCCACGCGGCGGGCAAGCCATAAAAGGAAAGCCGCGTTTGCAAAATTCAAAATGGATTCATACGCAAACAGCGGATGATAATATTCCTGCGCTTCAAAGCCGGGCAGCCTGCGCGCGGCTTCGATGAAAATTCCCCAGGGCAGGGTTGTGGGCAAACCATATATCTGTTGGTTGAAATAATCGCTTATGCGCCCAATCGCCTGCGCCAATGCAAAGGCGGGCGCAAAGAGGTCTGCCAATTCCCAAAATGGCATTTCGTCCCGCGTTGCGATGTACCACATGGCAGCGGCAACGCCCATCCACGCGCCGGGGATGCCGTAACCGCCGACCCAAAATGCGAGCAGGTCAAATGGATGGGAAAGGTAATATGAAGCGGTCAGTCCAACTTGACTGGAGGAAAGCGGCGGAGTCAAGATGTGCCAAAACCGCGCGCCGAGAGTTCCCCAAATGATAAGCGGCAGAAAAAGATAATATACAATTTCGGGATCATCTCCGCGCCGCTTTGCTTCGTAGATGGTCAGCAGCGCGCCGCAGGCAATTCCAAGCGCGATGAAAATCCCGCCCCAGGGGATGAATAAAATGCCGAGCGCGAGTCCTTCGGATTCGATCAATGAATGTACTCTTTGTTTTCTTTGACTTTCCGCATTCTTTCGCGTCCCTGCGCGCGGACGTTGTAAATGCGCTGGACTGCGGTGATGTTACCGAGCACGGCAATGATAGATACAGCAATGAACGGCTGGTTGAAAATTAACAAAGGGATTAATACAATGTACCGCTCGACGCGCGTGAGAATTCCAACCTTTGCCGTAAAACCGAGTCCTTCCGCGCGGGCTTTGACATACGAGACCAGCACCGAGCCAGCCGTTGCAAAAAAGGTCATCATCACGCCGTTGTAATTTTCCTGCGAAAGAAAATAATAGAGCAGCCCGCCAAAGGTGACAAACTCCGCGTACCGGTCGCTGACAGAATCTACAAATGCGCCGAAATCGCTGGGTTCGCCGCGCAGCCGCGCCATTGTTCCATCGAACGCATCCACGATGACAAAAAGAAAAATGACGATGCCGCCGATGGTCATGTTTCCTGTGGCAAGCAGGTACGCGCCAACTGTTGTGCCTGCCAGCCCCAACAAGGTGATGGCGTTTGGCGTCAACCCGGTGCGATTTAAAAACGCGCCAATGGGATCAAGAACACCTTTGAAGATTTTTCTTAAGGTGTCGGTGAATGTTGGTTTTTGATTCATACCTTATTTCAACTTTTCTTCTTCATCGAGGTCGTCTTCGCTGATTAACACATCGCGTTCTTTTCCGCCGCCCAACGAAGGACCGACGACGTTCATCTCTTCCAACTGGTCGAGTAAACGCGCCGCGCGTGGATATCCGATGCGCAGGCGACGCTGCAACAAAGAAGCGGAAGCGCGTTGTGTGGCGCGGACGATGGAAATTGCCTGCTCAATCAAACCATCGTATTCACCTTCATCTGGCTCTTGCAAAAGTTTTTCCCAGGGTGGAACATCGTCAACTTCGATTTCACTTTTCTGCCAGTGTGAGATGATGCGCTCGATTTCCATGTCTGTAATCATCACGCCTTGCGCGCGCATGGGCGTTCCCACTTCGGGGTTGAGGAAGAGCATGTCACCCTTGCCGAGCAAAGTATCCGCGCCGGTGTAATCTAAAATCACGCGGCTATCCGTGCTGGACGCGACGGCAAAAGCCAAACGCGCGGGGAAGTTCGCCTTGATTAAGCCGGTCACCACATCGGTGGAGGGACGCTGGGTTGCGACGACGAGGTGAATGCCTGTCGCGCGCGCCATTTGCGCCAAACGCACAAGGTTATGTTCGGTCTGGTCAGGCGCGGACATCATCAGGTCGGCGAGTTCGTCAATTAACACAACAATACGCGGCAGCGCTTTTCCATCCGCTTTGCGTGTGACTTTGCGATTATAGGAATCCAAGTCGCGCGCGTGCGCTGATTCCAGCAGGCGGTAGCGGTGTTCCATTTCGATGACGACCCAGCGCAGCACGCCGAGAATGCGCTCGATGTTTGTTTCTACTTTTCCGTATAAGTGCAAGAGACCGTTGAAGCGAATCAACTCCACCATCTTTGAGTCGATCATGACCATGCGCAAATCTTCTGGCGTGTTGTTCATGGCAAGACAGGCGGCGATGGATGTAATACAAACGGACTTGCCAGAGCCGGTTGCGCCTGCGATCAAAAGATGCGGCATTCGCGCGAGGTCTGCAACAAGCGGTTGACCGGATACATCGCGTCCAAGCGCAATGGTCAAGGGCGCGCCGGTTTTGTGAAACACATCCGATTCGAGCAGGGTTTTCAAACGCACAACGGAGATATTGGTATTGGGAACTTCGATGCCGACGTAGGGTTTGCCGGGGACAGGCGCTTCGATGCGCAGTCGTTGAGCAGATAAGGCAAGCGCGATGTCTTTTTGCAGCGCGGCAATTTGCGCCACGCGCACTTTCATCTGTTGTACATCCACTTCGTCCGAGCCAGGTTTTTTGATAAAACCGGGCTGCACGGCAAATTGCGTGACAGAAGGTCCAACGCGGTATCCGATGACGGTTGCCGGCACGCCAAACTCGGAAAGCGTTTTCATAATCAAGCCCGCTGTCTGGTTGATGGTACGCTCATCGGCGCGGACGGCTGTATCCCCAAGCAAAATCGTCAAGGGCGGAAGGTCTTGTCCGCGTGGGGGCAGTTTGAAGGGTTTTGTTTCTTTTTTTGTTTCCTGCGGCTTTAACGAAGTGCGGAATTCCGGCGGTAATGGCTGGCGTTTCTTTGGAGGGGCGGTGACTCTTTGCTGTGGCTCTTCCTTGATTTCTTCTTTCTCTTCCACCGGCGCGGCAACCGCCGTGATGGGTTCGGCTTCACCTGCGATTCGCAAAAGCCACGCTTCCAGCTTTGACCATAAGCCAAAACCTGTGATGAAGGTCAACGCCCAAAGTATAAGCAGCGCGAGAGTTCCAAGAATTGACCCCATGAATTCCCACGCGAGCAGCACCAAGCCCCAGCCGAGTCTGCCGCCATCCATGCCGGCATCCGCGCGGATGAGGACATCATCCCTGCCGAAGATTGCGCCGAATACGGTGAACAGACTCAAAGAAAACAGGACGGCAAGTTCAAGCGCGATGATTCGTCCCCAGTGAATTTCCCTGTCGTCGCGGCGCATGAGGGAATATCCCAAATAACCAATTCCGACGATAATCAACAAACTTCCCCAGCCAAACCAAAGCGTGAGCAGGCGCGTAAAGGGAGTCAGCAGCGCGCCGTTGGTCAGCCCCCAAACCGCAAACAGCGACATCACGGCAAACGCTATCAACGTTACGCCTGTGGCGTCGCGCAAAAAGCGACCAAAGCGAAGGTGAAAGTTCGCCAACCTATCGAGCCAATCGTTTTCTGGGGCAGGCGATTCTGCCCGCGAATGTTGTTGTTCGGGCATTCCCTACTCGATCCTCATACTCAACCCCATGCGCTGGTGCGCGGAGTCCAGATGAAGAATTCGCACTTGTACATTCTGCCCCTCGGTCAGGAGCTCTTTTATATGAAGATTGCCCCCATCTACTTGTGGAATTTCCGAAGCGTGAATCAAACCTTCGATTCCAAAATCATTTAACCGCGCAAACGCGCCAAAGGAAAGCACGCTGGTAATGGTGGCATTTGCTACCGCACCTTCGGGGAATTGGAGCGCGGCATTTTCCCAGGGGTTGGGTTGCAGCCGCTTGAGACTTAATGCCACGCGGCAGCGTTCCATGGAAAGGTCAAGCACTTGCACGTCAATCGTCGTGCCGATTTTGACAATCGAGCTGGGATGTGACACACGTCCCCAGGATAATTCGGAAATATGAATCAAGCCTTCTACGCCGCCGAGGTCAACGAACACGCCAAAGTCTGTGACGTTGGTGATGGCGCCTTGTACAATTTGACCGGGTTGCAGCGAGCCGAAAATTTGCGTGCGCTTGCCAGATTCTGACTGCGCGGCGCGTTCAGAGAAAACCACCCGCCCATCTTCCGGCGCGCATTCGATGACTTTCAAGTGCAGCGTGCGCCCGACGTACGATATGAGGTCATGGTCTCGCTTTTCGTTTTCCATCTTCCCCGCCAACTCTATGAGATGCGAAAACGGAACGAAGCCATACAAGCCTTCTCCTTCTACCAATAAACCGCCGCGATTATGCCCGGTGACTTTTAGCGCGATAATTTCGTCGCGCATATATAAGTCTCTTAGGTGCATCCAGTCTGAACTCCCCTTTTTTTCGAAAACGGATTCCTTCGTCTCTGGCGCGGGGGGGCGCGGGGGCTGCTTTACCTCCACTGGTGGTGGCGGCGTTGTTGCGCGCAGCGCGGCACGATTCTCCTCTGCCAATACCGACGCCCACCAGCCATCATCAATCACCGGCATTGGGTTTTCAAATTTCACTTTTTGATTCGACATAACAAGCTCCTTCCCATACTGCTAAATGTTTATTTTTCCTGCGTATTCATTTCCATTTCGATAATTGCCTTGGCGATGGCTTCTACTGCCACGCGCTGTTTCCGATATAAGTCCGCTTCTGACATGGCGAGCCGCGCGGCGACATCACGCACTTTGCGCCCTTCGATGAATTTCATTTCAAGGATGTTGTATAAAATCCATTCGGTGGTGAATTTTCTTTCGCCTTTGGGTTTCATTTGGTCTACAGTCTTGCGTAATAGGCTGCGGAGCGCGTTTGCGGCGTTGCCATCATCTTTTTCAGCAAGTTCGCGGACAACCTGCAAATTCATTAATGGATTGTTCAATAATTTGGGACCGCCCCAATAATGGGTAAGCGCGTCTTTGACCCAATTGGCGAGGTCTGCTTCTTCTAATAATACGGGTTCTGATAACAAAGCTGCGCGTGAGTCATATCTGCCTGCCGCGCGCATTCTCTGAATCATCTCGACTTGTGGTTGCAAATCTGCCAGCGAACGAAATACGCGCTGCTGTAATCTTCTGTCTTCGAGCGCGAGCGCGGCGCGTTCAGCGAGCAGCCAGAGCGCTTCGCGCTGGTCGTGTTCCATGTCGGTTTGATTTTCACGTCTGGCTACGCCCAGCACGCCCAGCAACGGGGGGCGTTCGTCGCGGTCCATATCCGCCCGCCTG
>DZBA01000063.1:0-4324 GCA_022729775.1 Anaerolinea thermophila
GCCGGAGAGCAGCGCGTCACATCCGGTGAAGACCTTTGGCTGCGTGAGTTGTCACGGCGGTGAGCGGCTTGCCCTCGACGCGGATCTGGCGCACAGCACCATGCGCGGTGGCGCAAACCCATCGGATTTATCCGTCGTGGAAGAATCTTGCGGCGGAAGTAATTGTCATTCTGGAAGCGAAGCGGATGACCGTCATCACATCCAGCGCGTGAAGACCAGCATCCAATCCACGTACGCAGGCGCGATCATGAACATCCGCTATATGTTTGGAGCGCAAACCGAGCTCGCCCCAATTTTCGGAATCAACTCCGTTCAAGACAACGAGACGCGCACGGGCGTTGAAGCGCTTGCTGCGTTTGACGCATCCAAAGAAGAACATCCCTTCATCCAAAAGTTTGGCGAAAACTGCCTGACCTGCCACGTCAACGCCCAGCCGCGCGAAGGCGAATCATACGCAAGGCAAACGGGATGTTCCGCGTGTCACACAACCGGCAAGCACACACTCTCCACCGCGATTCCTTATACGCAATGCAATGCTTGTCACAATCGCGGAAACTACGACCTTCGCACAATGAATTTTGTCGAACGAAGCGACCATCCCACGACAAGGCTGCACGACTATTACCAGCCTATCGCGCAGTTTACCCAATGTGAATATACCCTCGACTGTGTGGACTGTCACACGCGCGATGAAGTCATGGGAGATGGCGATATTCACGCCGACCAACAGAGCATTCAATACGTACAATGCAAAACCTGTCACGGCACAATGGATGAACTTCCGCGCGTAAAAAAACTCACCGACCCCAACGACATTGTATTCCGCATGAGTTTTCTTAACCCCATCATGGATTTGAAACTCGGCGACACGGTCATCATCACCGAGACAGGCGAGCCGCTCTGGAACACGCGCCAACTTCCCGATGGGACGTTTGAAATGATTGGCAAAGCCACAAAACAATATTTCACATTCAAGCCAGTGATGGGAACCGCCTGCGAACAAAAGCCCGATGAGCAGGAATCGCATTACTGCCATCAATGTCATGCGGTAGAAAGATAATTCAACAGGAGCGCAACATGAAAGAAATTATTCTCATTGACGCAGGCACGGGCAATCTTCGCTCGGTGCAAAAAGCGCTGGACGCTTCGCGTGTCGGCGTGGAAGTGACGCGCACGGACGACCCGCGCAAAGTCTTATCGGCAAGCAAAATTGTTTTGCCCGGCGTGGGCGCGTTTGGCGATTTTATGAAAGGCTTGCGCGCGCGCGGGCTGGAAGAACCGATTAAAGAAATTGCCGCGCGCGGAATTCCCATGCTGGGGATTTGTGTCGGGATGCAGGCGCTCTTCGAGGTGGGCGAAGAGATGGGGACGCATGAGGGACTCGCGCTGCTGGGCGGCAAGGTGGTGAAGTTCGATGACGCGCTTGGCGTGAAGATTCCGCACACGGGCTGGAATCAAATCGCGCCGCAGAATAATTCGCGCCTGTTTGAAAACATCAAAAGCGGCGATTATGTGTATTTTAATCATTCATATTTTTGCGTCCCCGCCAACCCCGAAGACATCATCGCGCAAACCGATTACGGCATCACCTATGCGTGTTCCGTCCAGCGCGGAAATATTTTCGGCGTACAATTTCACCCTGAAAAGAGTCAAAGCGTGGGCTTGCAAATTTTGAAAAATTTTTTATATCAGTAAACGGACTCCGCAAGTTCTACTTGCGGGTTATCCAGAAGTAAAACTTCTGGACTCCTTTTAGGATTGGAGACAAAATGAGTTTTACGATTTACCCTGCAATTGATTTGCGCGGCGGAAAAGTTGTCCGCTTGAAAGAAGGCGACCCCGCGCGCATGACCGCGTACAGCGACGACCCCGCTGAGATGGCGCGAAAGTGGCTGGGCATGGGCGCGGAATGGCTGCATGTGGTCAACCTCGATGGCGCATTTGGCGAAAGCGACAACGCGAATGTATCTGCATTAAAAGAAATTTTGAAACTCGGCGCGAAGGTGCAATTCGGCGGCGGGATGCGTTCGCTCGACGCGATTGAATCCGCGTTGGAGATGGGAGTCAGCCGCGCGATTTTGGGAACCATCGCGGTGGAAAATCCGCAAATTGTTGCGGAGGCGATTCGAAAATTCGGCGCGGAAAAAATCGCTGCGGGCATTGACGCGCGTGATGGACTCGTCCGCACGCGCGGGTGGAAGGATAACAGCGGAGTCGCCGCGCTCGACCTTGCGAATCAGATGCGCGGGTTTGGTCTGCGGACGGTCATCTTCACCGATGTCAGCCGCGATGGACTCGGCAGCGGATTGAACATCCCCTCCACGCGGGAATTATCCGAGCGCAGCGGGTTGGACGTCATCGCTTCGGGCGGCGTGCATACGATTGACGATGTCATCGCTGCACGGGAGGCAAACCTTGCGGGGGCAATCATCGGGCGCGCGTTGTATGAAGGGACGATTGATTTGGGTGAAGCGCTGAGGTGACTCACGTCACATTTTGCGCGCGGACAATCATCCGCATAACTTCTTCATTTGCGTTGATAGGATATAAATTAATATTTAGGTGTTCGCTCTTGAACACGCGAAAAATCTCATCTGCAAATGCTTGACCAATACTTTCCACATTTTGAAAATCGAGAACAATTTCTTTAAACCTGTCAAATCGAGTTAAAAGGCGTTTCGCCTGTGAACGGGAGATGAGATTTTCATCGCCATACTGCGCCAAAAATACAGGCACATGAGTCTTGCTAAAGTTCGGCTCGTCGTCCGAGTAATGGTCAAATACTTCTTTGGTGGTTCGTTGGGTGTCCAAGCCAACTTCCATTTGTATTATTGTCCCTTGAACACTCCCTGTCTTATGTTCTATAAGCCAATCGCTTCCGTCAATATTGTTAGGGTTGCTTGTATGAGAAAAAAACAATTTTCCTGACAAGATTGAAAACCTGTCAAAAATCCGCGAAGAGAAAAATATACCCTCACCCGTATGATGTTTCGGGTCAGTGGTGAGTTTCCCTTTGGATAATTCAAGGATGGAATGAAGCACATCATCCAATCCAAATGCTTTTTGGATTTTATTGAAAATACCAATTCCGTCATCAAGGATTGAAAGTTCGATTTTCTTTTGCGTGCGTTTCACGTGGACGGTTACAGTTTTTCCGTCGGAATGATCAATGGCGTTGTTAAGCATTTCAGTAAAACCATACGCGCAAATTTTCTTTATATTATCGGGTATCTCTTGCAGCAATGGTAAAACATTTTGGCGCCAAATTACATCCTCAGACAAGCCAGCAAGAGCAAAAATCATCGTGGAATCGACAATGGGTTTGAGCGTGTATTTTCTATTGCGGGTTTTACCTTCAACAGAAATTAAGCCTTCTTTGAGCAAATTATTGATATGTCTGAGCACCCCAGGACGCGAAATAGCGAACTTCTCTGCTGTCAGGGTAGAAATGTCAGTAGGGTGCTCCTCTATATTTGATAGAATAAACTCACGGATTTTTTGTACTTTTAGCGCAACCATTTAGCCTCATTTGTAAACTTTTTACGCTCACATTATAAACTTTTCAGTAAACATTGTCAACTTTTTAGGTTTACGCGCAAAAAAATAACCACATACATGACAAGATTATCCACTGCGTTGGGGATGGGCAGGGGGAGATTAAGGTTGCAAGTGTTCAAAAAATAAAGTTACAGGGTAAACTTGCAGCCTGTAACCTTACAACCTGCAACCATTGGAGAAATATGTTAGCAAAAAGAATTATTCCCTGCCTCGACATCAAAGACGGGCGCGTGGTCAAAGGCGTGAATTTTGTCAACTTACGCGACGCGGGCGACCCCGTGGAGCAGGCGCGCCTATATGATGAACAAGGCGCGGACGAATTGGTCTTCCTCGATATTTCCGCGACGCACGAAGGACGCAAAACCACGCTGGAGTTGGTCAGCCGCGTGGCAGAGACAGTCTTCATGCCGCTGGCTGTCGGCGGCGGAATCCGCGAGGTGAACGATATGCGGAATTTATTGCTCGCGGGCGCGGATAAAATCAGCGTCAACTCGGCGGCGGTGAAAAATCCAGAATTGTTATCGGAAGGCGCGGCGCGATTCGGCGCGCAGTGTATTGTGCTGGCGATTGACGCGCGCAGAAAAGAATCAAGCTGGGAAGTGTATGTGAACGGCGGACGAGTCCCAACGGGATTGGACGCCATCGAATGGGCGGCACGCGCTGTGAGTTTGGGCGCGGGCGAAATCCTGCTCACCAGCATGGACTCGGATGGCACGCTCGCGGGCTACGACATTGAACTCACGCGCCGCATCGCGGAGGAAGTATC
>DZBA01000063.1:4424-13278 GCA_022729775.1 Anaerolinea thermophila
CCCGCGATTGTGCAGGATGCGGAAACCAAAGAAGTCTTGACGCTCGCATACATGAACGCGGAATCATTGCGCCTGACCATCGAATCAGGCGAGACATGGTTCTGGTCGCGCAGCCGACAGGAGTTATGGCACAAAGGCGCAACATCGGGCAACATTCAAAAGGTGGTGGAAATTCGCGCAGACTGCGACGCCGACGCGCTGGTTGTATTGGTCACCCCTGCTGGCGCGGCGTGTCACACAGGCGAGAGAAGTTGTTTTTATAGGACTATCTAAACACAAAGGACACGAAGATCACTAAGGAAAGCCCTTAAATCCTTTGTGTACTTTGTGTTAAAAAACGGAGAAGCAAAATGAGTATTCAATGGCTGTTTGACGTAATCGAAGATAGAAAGAATAACCCAAACGAAAAATCTTATACGACAAGTCTATTCAAAGACGGTCTGCCCAAGATCGCGCAGAAGGTCGGCGAAGAAGGCACAGAAGTGGTCGTCGCCGCGCTCGCGCAGGAAGATCAACGACTGATCGAAGAAGTGGCAGATTTGACGTACCACACGCTGGTATTACTTGCCGCGCGCGGTTTGACTCCCGCGCAAGTCATCGCCGAGTTGGAGAAGCGCCACAAATGAATCGCATTATCCTGCTCGATGTGGATGGCGTGCTTGTTCAAGCAGGCGGATACCGCGCCGCGCTGCGCGCCACAGTCCATCACTTCACCGCCCCCGATTTGGAGATCAAAGAAGAACTTCTTTCCGAGATGGAACACCACGGCATCGCCAGTGAATGGGATATGTCCCCGCTGATCATTGCGGCGTATTGGGACGCGATTCTTTCACGCGCGCCGATTCCAAATCTCCCGTCAGATGTTTCTGCCGCGGCGCGGGAGATCAAAACCAGCGCGCCGATTGATCTTGCGATCCCAAAATTTGATCTCGTCGCTGGACAATATCCCGCAGAGAGCGCGTTTCACGCGGGGTGCTTTGCATCCATTCCACACGAGCTGCGAAAAAATTTATTGACTTCCACGCGCGACGTCCGCAAATCGCACACCATGCGAACCTTTCAACATTACACGCTTGGCAGTGAAAACTTCGCGGACACATATCAAATGCAGCCTGAGATTCAAACAGAATCATTTTTGCTGACCTGCGATCATTCCAATGTCAACGATGAAATTCGCGCAAAGATTCGCCAGCTGCATCACCACATCGCCGCGTTCACTGCGCGCCCATCGCATCCGCCGCGCGAGGCGAATGATTCCACGCTCGGTTATGCGCCCGAAGCGGAGCTCGCGCTTGATCTGATCAGCATGAAGGATATTCCGTTAATCGCGTTTGGTAAACTGGAATACATCGCCGCGCAGCACGGACTCGACCCCGCGACTCTGGTTAAGCCTTCGCCGTTTCAAGCGCTGGCAGGAACCCTTGCCGCATGGACAGGCGACGAACATTCCGCGCTTCAAGCCGCGTACAATTGGCACAACACAGGCGCGTTGAATGGGAATTTTCAGAGCCTGCCACCGTCCTTTGATCTAATGGTTGTAGAAGATACGATGGGCGGGATTCGTTCTGTAAAAGCGGCGGGAGAAATTCTGCAAAAGGCGGGCTTTGATGTTCATGTCCACGCCATTGGGCTGACCTCCGGGAACGCAGCGAAGGCATCCGCATTCGAGAAGGCGGGCGTGATTCATTTTGAAAACTGGACGTCTCTGATAGAGGGAGTAAGTTTGTAATTTAAATATGAAGTTACAAGCGCGTTCTAATCTCTCATTAACAATTAGCATTTTCGGACTATAATTGAACAACATGGATTTCCTTTTCACCCTCCTTTCAGGCATTCCGTTTCCAGCGCCGCCCACCCTGGTTGGCTGGCTGGTATGGATTTCCCTGTTTGGCTCGCTGATATACGCGGTCTATCGCTGGCGCGTATATCACACAGAATGGCAAGGACGTCAATGGGGACTCTTCTTTACTTTCCTTATTCTCATCCCGCTTGCAAATTTATTTATTGGATTAAGACTCACCGCCGCTTCTGTGCGCCCGCTGCCGGGACTCCCCGCCGACGCGCCCGGCTCTGCGATGATGGTCTTCTCCGCGATTCCGTGGATACTCGGCGGCGGCTTACTCGGTCCCATCGGCGCAGTGGCGTTGGGCGCGTTCGCTGGCTTATTGCGCGGCGCATGGGACACATACTCATTATTCTCTGTCATCGAATTTGCATTTCTGGCAGTATGGTTTTCCATCAACACCAGCCAAAGATTCCGCACGCCCGCGTATAAATTACTGCGCCAGCCTTTCTTCGGCGCGTTGTTATTAATTCCCATTCACGCGCTGTTCTACGTCATCAGCGCGTTATTTACCCAATGGGGCGTGGATACATCCGCGCCCGCCACCGCGCGCCTGGATTTTGCATTGAGCAACGCGGGCATCATCACGCTTGCGTTTGGCGGCGAAATGCTCGTAGCGGGAATCGTCGCGCAAGTCATCTCGATGGCATTCCCAAACGTCTGGGGCGGAGACCAACCCTTGCAGCCCTCGCCCAGCGAGCGCAGCCTTGAGTCTCGTTTTCTCTTCGCGGTGGGGACGTTCATCCTTGTCCTCTTGCTGACGCTGCTCATCGGCGATTGGGTGGTTGCGGGGCGCGCCGCGCGCGACATGCTGCGCGACAGACTCTCCAGCGCGAGCGAATCAGCCGCGCAGAGCGTTCCCTTCTTCCTCGAAACGGGACAAAACCTAGCGGTGCAGCTCGCATCTGATCCGCGCCTGTTGGAAGCCAGCGGCGAAGAATTAAAGTCCATCATCGGGTTGCGCATCAAAGCCGTGCCATACTTCGACCAGATTTTTGTATTGGAAGCAAACAGCAAAAAATTATTGGCGGGCTATCCTGATTCAGCAAGCGCGGGCTTCAAGTTATATCCCGATGAAGACATGGGGTTGATCCTTGCGAACAACGGCGTATTAACGCAAATATATTCCATCCCGCCCAACTCATCCGGCGAGTCAGCGCGCATCTCCTTCCTTGTCGCCATCGTAGACAAGCCCGGACAAGTTCAGCGCGTACTACTTGGACGCACCACCTTACAAACCAACCCGCTCACCCTGCCGCTCATCGAAAGCATCAACAACATGCGGGGACTCGGCGGCGCGGGCTTCTTGTTGGACGAGAACAACCACATCCTCTATCACTCTGACCCAACCCAATTGGGGACAACCTACAACGGATCGCGCGGCGCTGAACCGCTTTTCTACGACGATACCGCGTCAGACGGCACGCGCGAACTGGTCTATTACCAACCTGTCTTTGGGCGTCCGTGGTCAATTGTGTTGACTGTTCCCGCGCAACAGGCGCAGCAGCTCTCGTTGAATATTGCCATGCCGCTCTCATTGATGATTATCTTCCTCGCGGTGGTGGCAATGCTCTCACTGCGCTTTGGTCTGCGCGTGGTGACCGGTTCCCTGCAAAGCCTGGCAATAGAAGCCAACCGAATCGCGCAGGGCAATCTCGACCATCCGCTGCAAGTGGACGGCGTGGATGAGCTCGGTCAACTGCGCCGCGCGTTCGAGCAAATGCGCTCCAGTTTGCAGGCGCGTTTAAGTGAAATCAACAGTTTGCTAAAAGTAAGCCAGGGGGTGGCATCCAGTTTGGAAATGCAAGACGCTGTGCGCCCGGTGTTAGAGGCAATCCTTTCCACCGGCGCAAATTCGGTGTGCGTCATCCTATCGCCAAGCATCCTCCCCGAAGCCTTTGTGGAGCTGCCTTCGCGCTTTGCTTTAGGCGCGGATCAATACGCCCATCTCGACGAACAAATCCTCACGCTGGCGCAATCGCAGGAAAAAATTGTCATCCCCAATTTGAGCCGCTCGCGCGAACTGGAACTCGACTCAGCCGTGCCGCAACCGCTGGCTTTGCTTGCCATTGCGCTGCGACATGAGAATCGCTATTATGGCGTACTGTGGGCAGGCTACAACCAACCCCGCGCCTTCTCTGACGCGGACGTACGCTTCGTCACCACGCTCGCGGGGCAATCCGCTTTGGCAGTTGCAAACGCGCATCTCTTCCTGAGCGTGGAAGCCTCGCGCCGCCAGCTTGAAGCCATCCTCAACTCCACGCCGGACCCGGTGCTTGTCACCGACCACCGCAACCGCCTGCTGCTGACCAATCGCGCGGCAACTGTCGCGCTCGGGCAAAACGTAGACCACAGCAGCGGCGTGGAAACCGAAAAAATCATCAAACTCAAATCGCTGCTTGCGCTGCTGCAAAGCGCGACTTCAGAAAATCAATCCGCGGAAATTGTGCTGGCGGACAAACGCACCTACCTCGCAACCGCGTCCGCCGTCGTCGTGGAAGGCAGGCAGATCGGGCGCGTGTGCATCATGCGCGATGTGACTCACTTCAAAGAACTCGACACCATGAAGTCGGAATTCGTGGCAACCGTCAGCCATGACTTGCGCTCGCCTTTGACCTTGATGCGCGGCTACGCCACCATGCTGGAAATGGTGGGCGAAATCAACGAGCAGCAGCAAGGCTATGTTAAAAAGATTATCTCCGGCGTCGAGAATATGTCGCGGCTGGTCAACAACCTGCTGGATTTGGGACGCATCGAAATCGGCGTTGGGCTTCAGGTTGAAAGCGTCAACATTCTCGATATTATCGAGCGCGTGACCAGCGCGCTGCAATTACATGCAACGCAGAAAAACATCAACTTGCAGACTGAACTTGCCAAGGACATGCCAGATGTTATCGAAGCAGACCAGGCGCTTTTGCATCAGGCAATTTACAACCTTGTCGAGAACGCGATCAAATACACGCCGGAAAATGAAAGCGTCACTGTGCGAACGAAAATTCAACCCAACGCGCTGCTCTTCATTGTGGAAGATTCCGGCATAGGCATTGCGCCAGACGATATTCCACACCTGTTCGAAAAATTCTATCGCGGCAAACAGCGCGAAGCGCGCGCGCAGCATGGTTCCGGCTTGGGACTTGCAATCGTTCATTCCATCGCCACAAGTCACGGCGGCAAAGTATGGGTGGAAAGCGAACTCGGCAAGGGCAGCGCTTTCCACTTGCAAATCCCATTCACGCAGCCAAAAGAAAAAAACGCGTAAGAGACTGTTTAATAAGTACCTTTCTGTACACGGATGACACAGATTTCACGGATTCTCACGGAAAAATCTTAAAAAATCCGCGTAAGTCCGCGTAATCCGTCAAATCCGTGTACAAAAGGCTTGTAGCGCACAAATCAAGAAGGTTAAACCAAGTTATTAAACAGCCTCTAAACATCCTTGTACTGAAAGGCAAACAGTTCGTACCAAACGAAGGAACATGCAAACAAGGGAAATACCATGAGCGACAAAACCCAAAACCGAAAGGAAGTTTTCCAGCGCGCCTGGGAAACCATCAACAAGGATAATTCCATCCCTCTTGAAGAAAAAGAGGGGATTATGAAGTTAATTCAAGTGTTAATAGAGGCTGTCGAATCATTTCCGCGCACGCGACCACAAGCCGAAGATGCAAAGACCTTCACGCAGGAAATCGTATCCAAACATTCGTTGCTGGCAATGGTCAAACAGCAGGCGGATGAATTGGACGCGCTGCGCCGCATCAGCCTGAACTTAACCTCCAGCCTCGACCTGCAAACTGTTTTGGATTCCGTTATTTCTGAAGCCATGCGCCTGATCAAAAATTTCCGCTCGGCGCACATTTATCTATACACAAATGGACAGTTCGAATTCGGCGCTTCGTTGAACGCGCAAGGAGTCCGAAACCAATCCACATCATCGCCGCGCCAAAACGGTCTGACGCAATCCGTCGCGGACAGCAAAAGCCAAGTCATCATCGAAGATGTCGAAGACCACAGTCTTTTTCAATCTGCCAAAGATTGGACGGGCTCGATTATCGGCATTCCGCTCAAAGTGGGAAATGACATCGTCGGCGTGATGAATCTCTCGCGCTTTACAAAAGGAAATTTTACGCGCTCCGAGCGGCGCCTGCTGGAACTGCTGGCAGATGAAGCCGCTGTCGCCATTTCCAACGCGCGGATGCACAAGATGGTCACAGAGTTGGCGTACACAGACAGCATCACCGGGCTGCCCAACCGCCGCGCATTGGATGAAAAATTGCAGGAAGAAGTCCGCTATGCCAAGCGGATGAAAACACTGTTTTCAGTTGTGATGATGGACTTGGACGGCTTCAAAAACGTGAACGATACGCACGGTCACGCAGTTGGGGATGAGTTACTGCGCGCGCTATTCAATTATTTTGCGGCAAACATCCGCCCGACGGATTTTCTTGCGCGGTACGGCGGCGACGAGCTGACTCTGGTCATGCGCGACACAACGCAGGAAGAAGCGGAACTTGTCACGCAAAAATTCATCGGGTTGATAAGGCAGTTTGAATTCCCATTCCCCAACAATAAAAAGGTGGAACTCGGCGTAACGGCGGGAATTGCCGTGTATCCGATTCACACGCGCACTCCCGGCGACCTGTTACGCGCGGCGGACGCGGCTTTATATCAAGGCAAAAAACACAATCGCGGGTCTTACGTCGTCGCCAAAGGTGTGACCGGTCCGCTGCCCAGAATTACGTTTATGCGCTAAAAGACTGTTTCTTAACTCGCTTGTAAAGACCCTAAAGGTTTCTTTTGTTAACGAAAACAACCGTTTGACGGCGGATTCCTGCATAACCTTGTTTTGGTTTGCAGGAAAAACCTTTAGGGTCTGACTTAAGAAGCGCTCTCTACGGCAACGAATAACCCTGAAACAAAAAGGGGAAAGCGGGGTTATATGAATACAATAGGAGTTCAAATGCCCCGTAAAGTAAAACTCATCCTCAACCCCATCGCGGACATGGGACGCGCGTGGAGGGTTGCAAACGACCTGCGTCCCGTTGCGCAGGAATTTCAAGGCGAATTGACGTGGAGCGGAACCGTCTACCCGACCCATGCAATCGAGATTGCCAAACAAGCCGCAGAAGATGGCTGCGATCTGGTGATAGCGCTGGGCGGTGACGGCACAGTGCATGAGGTCATGAATGGGCTGATGCAAGTCCCCGCGGAACGGCGTCCTGTGATGGGCGTTGTGCCGATTGGCTCAGGCAACGATTTTGCTTACGCGGCTGGCATTACGCAAAAATCGGCGCGCGCGCTGGATCATGCGCTGAAAGCGGAAAACATCCAAACAATGGACGTGGGCTTGCTGACCGATGAACACGGGCGCAAGGAATATTTTGATAACACGCTGGGGATTGGATTCGACGCGGTTGTCACCATTCGCTCCCACCAGCTGCTCATCGTCAAGGGCTTTCTCATGTACCTCACAGCGGTCATTCAAACCATCGTCTTGAATCATGACCCGATGAGATTAAACATCGAAACGGATTCTGACAAATGGGAAACCAGCGCGTTGATGGCGACATTATGCAACGGTCCGCGCGAAGGCGGCGGATTTATGATGTCTCCCCAATCGCAAACAAACGACGGCGTATTCGAATATGTCATTGTGAACAAAGTTTCACGCGGGACGATGTTCCGCCTGATCCCTGAATTTATGAAAGGCACGCACGCGCGCTTCAAACAAATCAGCATGGGGAAATTCAAAAAGATGACGCTCACGTCAGACCGCCCGCTTTACATCCACGCCGATGGGGAAGTCTTCACAAGTTTTGGCAGCAACGTAAAGAAAGCAACGATTGAAGTTGTGCCAAATGCGTTGAAGGTCGTGAAAGGGTAAAAAATAGGTTCCTACTGCCCGTGTAACTTTTCCAACTCTTCCCAGCGGTGATACGCCTGCGCGAGTTCATCTTGCAATGACTTAAGCCGCTCCACTTCGCGGGCGATCTCGGCGCTGTCTTGCTGATAAAACGTGGGCAGCGCCATCTCTGCGGTGAGATTGTGAATCTGCGTTTCGAGATTCTCTATCCGCGCGGGCAACTCAGCCAATTCTTTCTTTTGGGATTCCGCTTCGCGCTTTTCCTTATAACTCGGTTTATTGGATTGCGTCTCGACTTTTTCTTTAACGCGCGGCTTCTCTTCCACCTTCGCGGATTCGTTCTGACGTTGCAGCCAATCATCATACCCGCCGACGGTTTCCATTACCTGTCCACTGCCGTCCACCGCCAGCGTGCTGGTGACGATGTTATTCAAGAACGCGCGGTCATGGCTGACCATTAACAGCGTGCCTTCGTAGTCGAGCAACAAGTCTTCGAGAATTTCCAAAGTCTCGACATCCAAATCATTGGTCGGCTCATCGAGGACAAGCAGATTTGCGGGCTGGGCAAATAAGCGCGCCAGCAGCAACCGATTCCGCTCGCCGCCTGAAAGCGCGCTGATTGGGGCATTGACGCGATCCTTTGAAAAAAGAAAATCTTCAAGATAGACATTCAAATTGCGCGGTTTACCGTTGATGGTGACATTATCGCGCCCCTGTCCGACATTATCCAAAACCGATTTGCTTTCATCCAGCTGCGCGCGGAGTTGATCGAAATACGCAATTTCGAGATTTGTGCCGTATTCAACCGTTCCGCTTTGCGGAGTCAACTCGCCGAGCAGCAGGCGCAGCAGCGTGGTTTTTCCCGACCCGTTGGGACCGATGATTCCGATTTTGTCGCCGCGCTGAATGGTGGTCGTAAAATCGCGGATGATTTCCTTATCGCCATAGGCATAATTTATATTTTCAATTTCGATCACGATCTTGCCTGAACGCTTCTCGCTTTGGATTTGCATTTTCACTTTGCCAGGACGTTCACGCCGTTCCTTGCGCTGTTCGCGCAGTCGTTTCAACGCGCGGACTCGTCCTTCATTGCGCGTGCGCCGCGCCTCGATACCTTTGCGAATCCAAACTTCTTCCTGCGCGAGTTTTTT
>DZBA01000383.1 GCA_022729775.1 Anaerolinea thermophila
TAGTCCCTCATCATGCGCCACAAACCGATAAGTCGGTTTTCATGCAGCGTAGTGCGAAAGTCAAAGTATTGTGATTGGATTGAGTCTGACATTGTGGTTCTCCGTAACGCCTCTGGAGTTCAGCAGCTTGCTGCTGGGTTTTTAAACTCGAACAGCAAGCTGTTCGACTCCAGAGTTAAATAAAAAAGGCTGTGACGAGTGCGTCACAGCCCAAAATCAACAAAGGACGTGAAAAGACCTAAAGGCGGTCAATAGGCGCACTCCGAGAAGGCAACAGTTTGCCAACGCTTGCGAGGATGAAATAGGTTGTGTTGCTCATCAAGTGCGCTCCTTTCTTTTAGGAATGTAATGTAAAAACTTTTTTTACATTATTGGTAGTTTACACCCGTCGAATGATTCGTGTCAAGGAATTTTCTCATGGTCATATTTTCATGGTAAACAACTACCTTATCACGCCCATTTTCCTTTGCATGATACAACGCGCGGTCAGCGTGAATTAATGCTTCTTCACCATTTGAGCCATGCAGCGGATACGCGGCGACACCCATCGAGGCTGTGATTTTGATTTCGCGCATATCATAGTAGGTGCGCATTTCGTTAATTTTGTCGCGCAGCAGTTGGGCGCGTTCCACGGTGGTTTCCAATGTGGCGCCAGGCATGATGATAGTAAACTCCTCACCGCCATATCGGCAGGGGATGTCGCCCATGCGCAGGTTGCCGCTGATCAAACCTCCCAAATTTTCCAGAACCAGATCACCCGCTTTATGTCCATAAGTATCGTTGACCTGTTTGAAGCGGTCAATGTCCATGATGATGACGCCGACCTCTTGTTGTTCGCGTTCCGCGCGCGCGATCTCTCGTTCGAGAGTTTCCTGTAAATAGCGGCGGTTGAACAATCCCGTGATCGGGTCACGGATTGCCTGTTCGCGTAATTGTTCGTGCAGCGCTTTGATTTCTTTAAGGTGCGCAAGCAGGTCGCTGTTTGCTTGTTTCAGGTCGTCTTGATTTTTTTTACGCTCTGTGACGTCTTCTTTCACTGCGACGAAATGGGTGATCTCTTCACGTTCATTTTTGATCGAAGAAACAATGGTGGATTCCCAAAATGGCTCGCCGTTTTTCTTCATGTTATGAAATTCGCCGCGCCATTCATGCCCCGAAAGGATGGTTTGCCATAGTTCCCGATATTCTTCCGCTGGCTTGCCAACTGATTTCAAAATGCGCGGGTTTTGTCCCAGCACTTCTTCTTTGGCGTAACCTGTGATTTCGCAAAACTTCGGGTTGACATATTCAATTTCACCTGCCGTGTTGGTAATAACCACCGAAATCTGGCTTTGTTCCACCACGCGCGAGAGTTTGCGTATCTGTTCATCCGCGCGTTTGCGTTCAGTGATGTCGAGGAAGGAGGCAAGCATAAAGGCAGGTTGACCTTTTTCATCCGCGATCATGCTTGCGGATACTTGCATTTCCAGTTTTGCCCCGTCTTTTCGCAGGGCTATTAACTCTCCGAGCCAGCCTCCCGATTCGTGCAAAGCCTGGACAACTTGCACAGCCGCGTCTTTATATTCCCAAAATTCGACAACCGGTCTTCCCTTCACTTCGGAATCTTTTTCATATCCCCACATGGCGAGAAAAGCAGGGTTGACATAGGTCAGCCTTCCGCTTAGGTCTGAAATGGCTATCCCGTTGATGGAGGTTTCCATTGCGCGGTCTTTGACGTGCAGGTTTTCTTCCGCGGATTTGCGCTCGGTGATGTCCCATATCAGGTCCGCCAGCCGCAATGCGTAATTCAAATCGTTATCTGTGTATTCGGTGGATTTGTTTCCCGCGCCGATAATTGCCACGATATTTTGACTGCGGATGATGGGGAAAACCATTTCGCGCGTGATTGGCGCGTGACCTTCGGGGAGCCCTTTGCGGTGCGTGGCGGGCAATCCATCGTAGTCGTTGTGGATGATGGGCTTTCCTTCGCGCACGCAATCCACCCACACGCCCGCTTCGTTGATATTGTAATGACGCCCTTTGCCTTCCGCCTTGCACATTTCTTTGAGCGTGCGGGTTGACCATGCTTGCAGGGAAAGGGTTTGCTGGTCTTCTTCTACAAAATGAAAAAAACCAATTGGGCTTTCACTTAATGCGCATAATTCATCCAGCGCGTTTTGGAGGGTTTCACTTAATGTGTTTTTGTTTGCAAACTCTGTAATGCGCAGGCGCGCTTGCAGGATGTTTTCATCCTGTTTATGCGGGGTGATATCGCTGTTGATGGCGATGCCGCCTTGTATGTTTCCGTTTTCATCTTCCAGTAAACTGACCGATGTCGAAACCCATATCTCTGTTCCGTCGCGCCGTTTTTGACGTAACTCGCCGCGCCATATTTTCTCTGCGCGCAATCGTTTTTGCGCTTCGGCTTGCGTCTGCCCGGTGAATTGAGTGCGGCATACCTCGTCAATATCCAAGCCGATCACTTCTTCGGGCTTCCAGCCATACAGGTTTTCCGCGGCTTGATTCCATTGCGTAATGCGCAGGGCTGGGTCAGTGGTGATAATTGCATCTTTTACATTTTCGAGCAAATGCGCCTGGTAGCGCAATTTTTCTTCCGCTCGCTTTCTGGCTGTGACATCCGTCATCACCGTGCGCCATAGCTGGGATGTCTCTGACGGCGCAAACGGTCTTTGCAATGAGACTGTGTGCGCTTGGATGTGGATTTGTTCGGCGCGGTTGCGCGGACGAATGGTCAGCTCGCAGGTTTGGGGCGCTTTTGTTTCCAGCGCTTTGTTGCGATGGGTAACAAACGTTTGCAGTGACTCGGCTGTAATATAAGGCGTGAGCGGATGGTTGACGAGAAACTTGCGCTCGTTGCCAAGCATATCCGCTGCCATTAAATTCAGGTCAATGATGACATCGCGCTCATCGAAGGTAAAATACGCCGCAGGCGCAAAGTTATACAGGTCTGCGTATCTTTCACGTTCTGCCGCGATTTGTTCTTGCGCTTTGCGCAGTTCGTCATTTTGCAGCTCGAGCTCGATGTGGTGTACCTGTAATTCTGTAATCAATCGCTGCGCTTCTTCTATGGAAGCGGGCACATCCAGCTGGGTCGGATTCTCCTTTAGTAGTTCTTCCGCCTGCTTTCGTAATTTGGAAAAACTTGTTTTTTTGTCTTTGTCGCCTGTTCTTTTCATATTCTCTACCTTACAAAGAGGCTTTGCGCAATTTTACAAGCGGGAAGATTTTGGCG
>DZBA01000384.1 GCA_022729775.1 Anaerolinea thermophila
TTTTATTTGCATCGAATTTATAACGTCTTCCAAATTTTGCAATGATAGAATGAAAATATGATTAGAGATTGGTCGCGGCAATTAAGAAAAGGCAATAACCTGTGGTGGATTGCGGCGCTTGCTGTTCTGGGATTCTTTGTGTGTGTTGGGACGGCAATGCTGCTCAAATATTTTTTCCCCGCGCAGCCGACCGCGCTGCCCACTGTTCCGGCGTATGTGTATCACACGCCCACGCCTATTTTGCCTGTCAACATGCTTCCAACGATGACGCCTCCGCCGGGCGTTGTTTACGTCACGGCGACGCCCGCGCCTGTTTTTCCCACGCCGCTGCCGGCTGCAACTGCGACGAGTTTCTCTTTCTACAACTGGATATTTCCAAATTTTGCGCCGACTGCGCTTCCTTATATTTATCCCCAGCCGCAGCCTCCGCCGATTCAAGTGGTGGTGATTACCAACACGCCAACCGCCTCGACATTTCCTTCACCGCCGCCGCAGCCTTCTCCCAACCCGATTACCTGCAAAAATATTTTATATCCCGCGCGTCCCGGTTCGCAGTGGACGTATTACGTCAACACGCCCAAACGCAGCGGGGATGTGAACATGCGCGTCATTGCAGTGGATGGTCGGCAGGCGACGGTGGATGCGGTGGAACTTTCCACCGGCGCAGCCGCGCGCACGTATGTCCAATGTGACCGCGACATTATCTTGAACTTCCCGCTGCTCAGCGGACAAAAAGTGATCGGCGATATGGTCAACGGCGCGATGAACGTGGATTACATCGGCGGCGTGCTTGCGCCAAACGAAGCCGCGTTTACATCGAGCAATTGGGCGTTGTCGTGGCTGATTCAATATCGCATTTACGGCAACGGAATGATTCACTACAACGGCAGGGACTTTTCTTTCGATGTCGCGCCATCCAATGTGCAAATGACCTGTCAAACGATGGGATCTGGAAACGCCGCATTTGAAAGCGTGAGCGTTGCCGCGGGAACGTTCAACGCGCTGAAGGTGATTTGTCGCGGAGAAGGTCAGGCGATTGCCACCGTCAATGGGAGTCAGGTTTCTGGCTCGATCAGCGCGCAGGCGACTCAATGGTTTGCGCCGAATATCGGTTTGCTGAAATCGCAAAGCGATTACGCGTATCTCAATGTTTTCGGCATTTCAATTCCCCTCAACCCAAGCGATGTTTCGGGGTATATGGAATTAAGAAGTTATGCCATTGGGCAATAGTCAAACGTTTTCATTCCTTCTGTATCTGTAATCACTTTGAATAACCCGCCTGAAAGCGGGTATTTTTTTAAGTCCGCTTCGCTCATGCCCACGCGGGCAGATGTGACATACAGCTCGTTCATATCTCTTCCACCGAAGACACAAGAGGATGTATGCAGCGCGGGGATGGGGATCTGCGCGAGCAGCTGCGCGGTGTTCGGATTCCATTTTGTAACTTGCGCGCCGCCCCACATGGCTATCCACAAATTGCCTTGTGCGTCGCTGGTCATGCCGTCGGGGAAGCCGAAAGATTCCGGGACGTGGAATGCGGCGCGTGGGCTGGCAATTTGTCCAGTGGCGAGGTCATAGTCAAAGGCTGTGACTTGTCGCGTGGGCGTATCTATGTAGTAAAAAGTCTTGTGGTCAGGACTCCACGCCAGCCCGTTGGAGATGCGGATGTTGGACAGCAGGCGCGTGACCTTTTTTCCGTCAAAGGAATATAACGCGCCGCTGGTTTCTTTTTCGTTTATGTCCATCGTGCCGAAGATGAACCTGCCCGCAGGGTCGCATTTGCCATCGTTGATGCGGTTGGTGGGCGGCTCGTCAATCGAGATGAGATGCGTTAAGCGCGTTGTGTCAAAATCGAAGGAAGAGAGTCCGCGCTGCAAGCCCAGCGTAAGAGTCCCATCTGCGGACGGGGATAAACATCCGATGGTTGAATCAAGTTCGGCGAGGCAGTCTTCCCCGCGATAGATTTTCTTTTGCAGAATGTCAACCCAGTAGAGCGATTGTGTTTTTTCATCCCATGCGGGACCTTCACCGAGCGCCGCTTTTGCATCGAAGATGAGTTTTGCTTGCATTTTAAAACCAATCTCGTTTGTAGAAGATAAAGGTTGCGCCTGCGGTGAGCGTGAGTGATAAACCAATGACGGTTAAGAACGCGAGCGGATGTCCTTCGCCGGGGAGGGCGACGTTCATGCCGTAAAATGACGCGACGATGGTCGGCATGTTGAGGATGATGGTGAGCGCGGCAAGGGCTTTCATGACGCCGTTGAGGTTGTTGGAGATGATGCTGGCGAAGGCGTCCATCATGCCGGAAAGAATTTCGGTGGCGATGCTGGTCATTTGGATGGCTTGCTGGTTTTCGGTGAGCACGTCTTCGAGCAGGTCTTGGTCTTCTTCGTAGTAGTTGAATATCTGCGTTTTTTGCACGCGCTCCATCATCACTTCGTTGGAGCGCAGCGCGGTCGCAAAGTAGGTGAGCGATTTTTGGAATTTGAGCAGTTCCAGCACTTCGCTGTTGCGCGTGGATTTTTGCAGCTGGTCTTCGACGATCTCGGTGGCGCGGTTGATTTCACGCAGCAGGGTGAGATAGCGCGCGGAGGTTTCGAGGAAGATGTATAACGCGAGGCGGTAGCGTTTGCCCGTTTTGAGGTTGCGGTATTTCCCGTTGATGATGACTTTGAATATGTCGCTGTCATAGCGGCAGACGGTGATGATCTTGTTGCCGAGAATCATAATTCCCAGCGGGACGGTGGTGTAGGGGATGTCGCTATCTGGCTGCCAGATGGGAATGCGAAGCAGGATGAATGTGTAATCTTCATCCCGTTCCATGCGCGCCATTTCATCTTGGTCCAGTGCGTAGTTGATGTAGTCCATGTCCATCCCCCAGTTGACAAGTTTTTCCATTTCTTCGGGCGTCGGGTCAACGACATTGACCCATGCGCCGTTTGCCATCATGTCAATCTTTTCGAGCCCCTGCTCGGTGGTTTTATAGATGCGCAGCATGGCTGCCTCCTTGCGTGAGATGTCATCACGCAGGGGCGTAAGCGCGCGCGTGATGCGTTAAAGGATATGTCTGCCCAAACTGAGCGGGTTATCTGATGAACCTATACTGCCTTCGGTCGTTGAGTACATAACGGGTTTTATTTTACGCCCGTTGAATGAATTTCACAACGGGAAAATGGGGATAAAATATCTGTATGAAATTTGATATGACCACCCCCGCTTTATT
>DZBA01000385.1 GCA_022729775.1 Anaerolinea thermophila
CCTGTGTGTAGGTCACAATGTGATTCGCAAGTCTTCCCGCCATGTTGTTTTGAAAGTTCACAACCGCATTCACAAAGCGATTGAACCATGTGCGCGTGAGCAATAAATCGCAATGATACGTAAGCACGGCAGGCTTGCCAAAAAGCCGCGCACGGAAGGCAACACCGGGCGCGTCAAATTGCGGCAGGTGCAACTGAACCACATCATGCTGTGCCACAAGTTTGGTGGCGACCAGCCCAAAGGTCGGCGCAAGAACTCCCTTGCTGACACGCGCCGCAACCGGCACGCGGATGACCTTTACGCCATCCATCACCTCTTCAAGCGGAAGGGACGGGTCGTAGTGCGTGGTCATCACGGTCACCTGGTGTCCGCGTTTGACGAAGGCGCGCGCGAGGCGCTCGGCATAAATGGTCAATCCGCTGGTGTGCGGACGGTAATAAGTTAGAACAGTTAGAATTTTCATAAAATTTACAACCAAGTAATCTTACGCGCTTAATCATGATTCCCTGAGCGGAGCGAAGGGTCTCTGAGACAATCATAGAGGTTCTTCGCTCACTTGCACCGCACTGCGTTTGGCGCAGTGCGAGTGTCGCTCAGAACGACATTGCGTAAGGCGAGTTACTAAAACAGGTTTTTATTTTCCGTCACCCAGTCAAAAAGTTTTTGCACGCCAGCTTCCACATTGACCTTCGGCGTCCAGTTCAATTCTTTTTCAGCTTTTGCGATGTCGGCATAAAATACGCGCTGGTCACCGGGACGCCAATCGCCGCGCGCCACTTTGATGGGTTCGCCAATTAATTTTTCAAGCTTCGGGCCAAACTCCGCCCAAACAGACATCACGTTCCCAGGTCCGCCGCCGAGGTTATAAACCTGCCCCGCAGCGACGTCAATTTTTTCGACAGCCAAATCATACGCGTTGAGCAGATCATCCACGAACAAAATATCGCGCACCTGTTTGCCGTCGCCATAGATCGTGATTGCCCGCCGCATGACCGCAGCGATGATAAACCACGCCACCCAACCCTGGTCTTCGATGCCAAACTGGCGCGTTCCATAAATGCAAGACTGACGGAAGACGACGGAACGCAGACCGTACATGCGTGCATAATCGCGCACGTATTGATCGCCTGTGCCTTTTGAGCAGCCGTAAGGCGAATGAAAATCCAGCGGCTGAGTCTCTGGGCAACCCTTCACCAAATCCTTGTAGCGCCAGCGCGTGGTTTCTTCGAACAATTCCACATCGTCCATGCCGCCGTAAACTTTATTGGTGGACGCATAAATAAAAATCGGATTCCTGCCCGAAAGCCGCGCAGCCTCAAGCACATTGAATGTGCCCAACGCATTTGATTCAAAATCATCTCTGGGATTGATAACAGAAGTCGTCACCGCCACCTGACCCGCCAGATGCACGATCACATCCGCGCCGCGGGCTGATTCGGTTATCCTGTCGGCGTCGCGCACATCCCCAACGATCACATCGAAAGCATTCCCGCCAAATTCCTGCTTCAACCAATCAAGGTTACGAGGAGCGCCCGCGCGCGCGAAGTTATCATAAATGGTCACCTGCTCGCCGCGCTTCAGTAAACGATGAACATAATTCGAACCAATAAACCCGGCGCCGCCGGTGATAAGATAATTTTTGGTCATTATTAATTAACTCCGCATGTCATTGCGAGGGCGCTCTTGTTCTTCGCCCGAAGCAATCCCCAACACAGCCAAGAGATTGCTCACCTGCACTGCACCAAACGCAGTGCGGTGCAAGTGTCGTCGGGAAGTACGCCCTCCTCGCAATGACATTATCGTAAATTTATTCTTCCTTTTTTCTGAGCGCCATCAACTGCTGGTAAACACCCGAAAGCGTCTGCCCTTCGCGCATCAGCCCAATGCCGCCGATTAGACCGCTGTTGAGATAATTATATAAACGCATGGTCAACGCCGCCGCAAGAGCTGTGGATTGGTCATGTGTAAAGACAAACAAAGCCGCGCTTACAGCTCCTTCAAAAGTCCCAACTCCACCCGGCAAGGCAGGGATGGCTCCGCCAAAAGCCGCGGCACCCAAAACAAACAGGGTCCACTCAGGCTGGGCTTGTGGAAAGAAAGCGAGTGTAATCAAGTAATAGGCAACCAGAGCCACAAGCCAGTTAACAGTCATCCAAAACAAAAAGCGGATGAAGAGCCAGCCGTTCGTGAGCACACCCAGCCCGTCTAAAAACGACTCGAGGAAACTGCCGCCAAATTTATGCAGAACGGGCCAGCGCACACTAAGTTTGTGGAATGTGTCCAACGCCCATTTATTATTACGAGCCAGCACATACATCATCGCCAGACCAAAAATAACTACAACCCCCACGATATAACCGATCTTTGCAGAGCCCTGAGAGTCAGCTACATAGGGCAGGGCTGCCAGCAATATCGCGGCAGAGAAAGCCAGGTCAGTTACACGTTCAATGATGATGGTGGGAAGTATTTCGCTGAAAGCCATCCCCGATTTTCGGCTGAGAAGAAAGGCGCGCCCCAGTTCGCCGAGACGGAAGGGCAGAAAATTATTCAGTAGATACCCTTCGCCCGTTGAATACAGCACATCCAAGTACTTTGGCTTATCGCGCAATAATGTCTGCCAGACCTTGGCGCGGACAACCATCCACGTAAAGGATAAGACTATCGAACCCGCAAGCAGGCGATAATCTGCATTGCGGATCGCATTCCACATGGTTTGAAAATCAACAAAATAGAAAATGGCGGCAATGAGAGCAATGCTGATCAGCGCGCCGGGAATTAAACGTTTTATATCTTTCATATTGTTTTTGAACGTTCAACGTTAAACGTTGAACGTTTATTAATCATCATCCAATTTCAGCACCGCCATGAAGGCGTCCTGTGGAATTTCCACACTGCCGACCATCTTCATGCGTTTCTTGCCCTTCTTCTGTTTCTCGAGCAATTTCTTCTTACGTGAAATATCGCCGCCGTAACATTTTGCCAAAACATCTTTGCGCGTGGCTTTGACATTCGCGCGCGAGATGATACGTCCGCCCGCAGAGGCTTGCACAGCGACATCGAACAACTGGCGCGGAATCAATTCCTTCAACTTGGTGATGAGACGCTGTCCCTTGTGGAACGCATCCTTCTCGTGGACAATCGCCGCGAGCGCATCCACAGGTTCGCCGTTGACGAGGATTTCCAGTTTCTGCAATTTGTCGG
>DZBA01000386.1 GCA_022729775.1 Anaerolinea thermophila
TGCGCGTCACTTCCACAAGGCGGGTGAGGACTTTCTTTTGATCCATACTGGCAAGATTATACATCAATGGGCGCGGGTGTTTGTATAAAATTCACAACAAAAACGTTAAGATTTTTCCATCCGCGGACTAAAAACTTTCGGGTCTTGCAAATGCAAATATTAAGACGTATCATCAAATTTATGCGTCAAAAATTCGAATGGTTATTCAATGTCAATCCCAAAGAAATCTTCTTCATTGCCTTACTCATCCTGTCTGGGAGGGAAATTGGCGTTCTGTGCAGCACGGTATCCTACAAATACGCGGAACTGTTCTATCCCTTCTCGCAGGCGATGAAATCCGCCGCGTGGGTAATTGGGATGCTGCTTCTCATCTCCACGCTGATTGCGCTTGCCAGCGCGCTGCTGCGCCCGTTGAAGTTGCTGCTCTTCGCGCACGCGCTGGGCGCGCTTGCCTTCTTCTTCACCTGGCAGCATGGGATGATGTCCGCTGTTAACGCGCTGATCTATTTAATCGGCATCTCTTACTATTCAATGGAATTGACCAGCGAGCTCGACCTTCGCCTTGTTTTCTCCATGCGCCCGCTGGGATATGAACACCGCAAAATATTCATGCTGCTCTCTTTGATGTTGAGCATCAGTTTCGCGTGGGGATATAAACTTTCCACCACGCATGACGCGCTGAAAATTCCGCAATACTTCAAAGACTCAGCACAGGATTTAATGCTTTCGGGGTTGAAGTCGCAGGTGCAACACCAGCCCGGCATTGACAGGGAACAACAGTCCATCTATTTGGATCAAGCGCGCCAGAGCATTGACAAGGCGTGGACGGAGATCGAAGACGCGGTGCAGCCGTATGTGCGCTTCATCCCCATCAGCCTTGTGCTGCCGCTTTACTTTTTAATCCTCAGCCTGCTCGATACGCTGTGGATGATTCCATACTTTTTGCTTTGGATGATTTTCAGCATTCTGGCAAAACTCGGAATCGCGCAAACCGTCGTTGAAACGAAGGAACAAAAAAGACTCCGTTTGTGAATTACGGTATAATCATCGTATGGCTTCGCAAGATTGCCAAATCTGCGAAAAAGCGTGGATTTGATAATCCACGCCAGCAATATCACAACCAAATAATTAACCTTCGGGGCAGGGTGACGCTCTTCATTAAATAGCGAGCGAATTCCCGATCGGCGGTACAGCCCGCGAGCCTGTTTGGGCAGCGACATTTCTTCGTTGAGAAAACCACAAGGCATGATTCAATGTGATTCCGAAGCCGACAGTATAGTCTGGATAGTAGAAGGTATTGACAGAACCGCACGGTTTCTGTGTTGATTCATACCCCGAAAACGTCTGTTGTTTTCGGGATTTTTATTTCAACGCAGGGATGGATTCTGCCTGTTTCCGCGCCCCGTAGAATTTTCTGCGAGGCGTTTTTTTACTTGAGTTTAGAGTTCGCTAAAAACGTCGCCACTGATTTCACCGATTGACACGGATTGACTGCAAATTGGATAAAAATCGGTGAAAATCCGTGTAATCTGTGGCTAAAAAGCGCAATTTTGTTACATGCTGAAAGCAGCTTTAAACTCAAGTTTTTTATCAAACCGATGAAAACAAAAATTCTTCAACGCATTCCCTTTCTTGGAATTTCCTCGCTGCTCGCGGGACTCTTCGCGTGGGAGATGATCTCGCGCGTCAGCGGGCTTCCCAAATTCATCCTCCCCGCGCCGCTCGACGTGTGGCAGAGTTTCGTCGAATCACTGCTCGATGGGAAGCTGCTCTATCACACCGCCATCACATTAAGCGAAGTGCTGCTGGGCATGTTGGCAGGCGTGACCTTTGCGACGCTGGTCGGGTACGCGCTGGCAAAATCGCGCGCGCTGGAAAAAATCCTCGCGCCGTATTTGGTGGCGAGCCAGGCGGTTCCGATAGTGGCAATCGCCCCGCTGCTGGTGCTTTGGCTGGGAGATGGGATTCTTTCCAAAGTGGTGATCTGCGCGCTGATCGTCTTCTTCCCCGTTTTGGTCAACACCATTGTGGGAATCCGCGCTGTGCCCGCCGCGCTGTATGACCTGATGCGGACGATGCGCGCGACGCGCTGGCAGATTCTATTCAAGTTGGAAGTTCCCGCCGCGCTGCCGATTTTGTTCGGCGGGCTGAGAGTCGGCGCGACGCTTTCGGTCATCGGCGCAATCGTCGGTGAATTGGTGGACGCGGAACAAGGTCTGGGTTACATGCTGCAGCTCGGCGATTTTCAATACGATACTTCGATGGTGTACGTCGCGGTGTTTATGTTGATTTTTCTCGCACTGGGGTTGTATGGCATGGTCGCGCAAATCGAAAAGCGACTTTTACGTTGGCAAGAACGTCAGGACGTTTGACGTTATTAAATTAGTTCTACCGTTTCTAATGGAAAACTCCGCTTTACCACAAAGGACACAACGGTCACAAAGGGAAATTTCAGCCTTCCTTTGTGCGCTTTGTGACCGTTGTGTTGAACATCTTTCCCGTTAATTTACGGAAGAACAATCAAATTTCAGGAGATTTCATAAATGAAGAAAATATTTTACCTCATCCTCGCGCTGGCGCTGGCTTTGACCGCGTGCGCCAAACCTGAGGAGAAAAACGACGCGGGGGCGTTACGCAAAATCAAATTGCCGATGGGATATATTCCCAATATTCAATACGCGCCTTTCTACATGACCGTGGACAAGGGATATTTTGCAAAAGAGGGGCTTGAAATCGAGTTCGATTATTCGTTCGAGACGGACGGGGTGGCGTTGGTCGGCGCAGGGAAACTTCCCTTTGCGGTGGCTTCGGGTGAACAGGTCCTGCTGGCGCGTTCGCAAGACTTGCCCGTTGTATATGCCTTTGCGTGGTATCAGCAGTTCCCCATTTCGGTGGTGGCTTCGCCCAAGTTGAACATCAAAGAACCCGCCGACCTGCGCGGACAAACCATCGGCTTGCCCGGACTCTTCGGCGCGAATTACATCGGCTTGCAGGCGATTTTATTTTCCGCGGGGTTGACCGCCGACGATGTGAAAATGGACGCGATTGGATTCAACCAAGTAGAAGCCTTTGCCAGCGGACAGAAGGACATCATCGTCGGGTACGCGGCGAACGAGCCGATTGTGTTGAAGTCGCAGGGATTTGACGCGACCGAACTGCGCGTGGCAGATTATGAGCAGCTGATCGCAAACGGAATTG
>DZBA01000064.1 GCA_022729775.1 Anaerolinea thermophila
GTCAGCACATCCACTTCGGTGCGGAGTTTTTTGAGATGCTCTTTGTGCGTCACACCAAAGCGCTGCTCTTCATCAATGACCACCAAGCCCAAATCTTTGAACTCGACATCGGGTGAAATCAGGCGATGTGTGCCGATGACAATATCCACTTCGCCGATGGCGAGTTGATGCAAAATTTGAGTCTGCTCGCGGTGTGTGCGGAAGCGCGAAAGCATTTCCACTTTGACGGGAAATGCGGCAAGTCTCTGCGAGAAGGTCTCATAATGCTGCTGCGCCAGAACTGTTGTAGGAACAAGCACCGCGACCTGCTTGCCGCTCATCACCGACTTGAAGGCGGCGCGCAAAGCAACTTCGGTTTTGCCGTAGCCAACATCACCGCAAAGCAATCTATCCATCGGGCGGGCGCGTTCCATATCGCGTTTAATGTCTGCGATGGCGCGTTTCTGGTCTTCTGTTTCGACATAGGGAAAACTATCTTCGAGTTCCTTCTGCCATTGCGAATCTTCTGCAAACGCGAAACCTTCCACGACCTGACGGCGCGCGTACAAGTCGAGTAAATCCTGCGCGACTTGCAGCACCGCCTCTTTGACTTTGTTCTTGGTTTCATGCCACGCCTGCCCGCCGAGAGAATCCAGCGAGGGCTTGCCGCCATCCGCGCCGACGTAGCGCGTCAGCCTATCCGCTTGGTGGACAGGGACAAAGAGCGTGTTGCCGCTGTCGTAATCCACAGCGAGATACTCGCGCTCATGTCCTTCCAGTTGACGTTGAACCAACCCTTTGAACTGTCCGATGCCGTGATCAATATGAACAACGTAATCGCCAACCAGCAAGTCCGCGTAAATGGATTCGGGCGTCTCGGCGCTTTGCTTCTGTTTGATGCGCGGCTGCGGACGTTCCCAGCCGAAGATTTCAGAATCAGAAATGAGATGAGTAGAGACTAGAGGAGCAGTAAGGGTGAAGCCTTCAGATAAAGAGGCTTCGATAAATTCAAGATTGGTAAATTGGGAGTCAGGGAAATACTCATTCCAAAGTTCCAGCAAGCGCGGAGATTGACGCGAGACGATGAAGACCTGCTCACCGCGTTCAACAATGGGAGCAAGATAATCAATGAACGGCTTGAGTCTTCCGCCGAAACGTTCATCATGACCGAAGTGGTCAGAGAGATTGGTAACTGGTGATTGGTGATTGGTAATTGAGTCAACAGCATGACCAAGTTCGAGCGAAGTAAATCCACTGATGGCGTCGTGCAGCTCCGACCATGAAATATATGGCACAGGGAAATCATTCGGAAGCGTTCCTTCCGCAATGCTTTCCTGCCGGAACTTAACCGCCTGTTCTTCGACTTCATTTGCCATCGCTTCTACAAGGCTAAAATCATCAACCAAAATCAAGAATTTAGACGATAGATAATCCAACAGCGACGCGGGTTGTGGGTGCAAAAGTGGAATATGAAATTCATTGTAGGACAGGCTTTCAGCCTGTCCAGCAGTTGACTGCGGATTAGAAGCCTGCTCTACAAGAAACTCACGCGCGGGCGTGATGAGAATATTTTCCAGATTCTCAACGGTTCGCTGCGTTGCTGGATCAAATTGGCGGATGGTTTCGATTTCATCACCGAAGAAATCCAAGCGCGCGGGATTCAATTGCGTGGGCGCCCACACATCCAGCAATCCACCGCGATGAGAGAATTGACCCGGCTCGAGGACGGTATTCACGCGCTGATATCCAATCCGCGCCCATTCGCGGATTAAGACATCGGGCTGAATTTTCTGTCCAGTGGAAAGTTTCTTGCACGCCTTGAGAAAATCGCGGCGCGGAAGCGTGCGCGTCATCAACGAGCGGGCAGAGGCAACGATGATCGGCGGTGTTTCAGGTTTTTGAGTAAATGGTAAGTGATAACTAGAAAGCGCGGTGAGGACTTGCAAACGCTCGCGGCGAGTCGAGACTCCCCACGCGGCTTCTTCATAAAACAGCGGATTTGGCTCCGCGAATAAATAGCGCGGCGATTTGACCCAAAAGCCGAGCTCATCAAACAACGCAAGCGCGTGGTCGGCGCGGTCGGTGATAAGCAGGATGGGACGATTCAAATCCGCGTGGAGGGCGGCAAGAATCGGCAGGCGCGTAGAGCGCGGCACGCCAAGACCTGAAATTTGTTTTTCAGTTTGTGCTTGCGCAAGAAGGTTTTGATATGCAGGTAGTTCGCGGAGGTAGGAAAGGATTTGCATTTGAGTTGAAGGTCGAAGGTTACAAGTTGCTACTTCTCCACCCCGCCGTTGTATTTGTTCATCGCCTTATTCAACCCGTCGGTGACAAAGGTCAATGCGGCATCGGCGGCGCGGTCTAAAATTTCGGGGAGGAATTTTTGGTCTTCACGCGAGAATTCCTGCAAGACATACGCGGCAGGATCCATCCGTCCGGGCGGGCGTCCAATGCCGAGACGCAGGCGCGGAAAATCCTTTGTGCCAAGCTGCTCGATGGTAGACGCCATGCCACGCTGCCCACCAGGTCCGCCGCTGGGACGGATGCGAATCGTCCCGAAGGGAATATCCAAATCATCATGCGCGACAATCAAATTTTCGATGGGAAGTTTGTAGAAGTTCAAAAGTCCCTGCACAGATTGTCCGGAGAGATTCATATATGTTTGTGGTTTGGCAAGAATCAATTTTCGTTCTTGATAAATGGTATCTGTGACGATAGCCTTTGACTGCAATTTAATTTTCTGCGCGTTAAGGCGCACGGCAATGCGGTCAATCATCATAAAGCCGATATTATGGCGGGTGTCTTTGTATTCGCGTCCCGGGTTGCCGAGACCGATGATTAAAAAGGTTTCAAGGGTCATGTGTTTGGTTTCAGTTTGAAGGTTGAAAGTTGAAGGGTACCGGTTTAATTTCTGCGAGAGCGGATGATGAGCGAAAGAAGGAGTATCGCCACCACAGCAATTAATCCGCCTTTGGAAAAATAAGAGATGATGGAAGATGGGGTTACGATTGCGGGGTTCGGCGGCAGAGCTGTGGGCGTAGGAAAGATTGGGGTCGGGGTGGGAGTTTCGAGGGCGGGCAATGTCGCGGTGATGGGGAGCGAAGATTCAGATTGGGCAGGCGTGGGAGTCTCGGTGGCGGAAATCTCATCGTTACGAATCTTCAAATCAGATACAATAATGTCTTGCGATGTTCCATCTTGAAAAAAAACGCGCAAATGCAAAACATAATCGCCATCGGTGACGAGGGTTGTATCCCACAAGACCAGGTTTTGGTCAACGGGAGGCTGGGAAAAAGATTGAATGGGAAACCAGCTGTTGGGGTCAGAGGCGTAAGAGAAGGCGAGTTCGGCAGAAGCAAAGTTTGGGAGGTTCAAATTTCCGATAATTTGAATCCGGCCGCGCAGGGTATCGCCTGCCAATGGGGAAAGAATGACAGGCTCGGTGGTCTGGGCAAAAAAAAGAAGGGAGAGAAACAACAGGGGTTTGAACATGGCAATTGATAAGTTTAACATGAAGGGATGGACGGGTCAAATTCAAACCGTCAAGGAATTGAAATGTGGCAACAATTCTCGAATGATTATTTTTCTGGTAAACTCTAGGGACTAACCAAACTTGCGGTGGGAATTCCCACTTCTTTAGGAGACCGAATCATGGCACAATCACGCTCTGACCAAATGGTAGAACGCCTTCGCAATATGCAGGCTGCTGCCCCCGATATTGAAGCATCCGCTGTCGTTTCTGTAGACGGCTTAATTATGGCATCCGCCTTACAACAAGGCGTGGAAGAAGACCGCGTTTCCGCGATGTCGGCAGCCATGCTCAGCCTCGGCGAGCGTATTTCAGGCGAGTTGGGACGCGGCAGTTTGGAACAGGTTTACATTAAGGGCGGCAAAGGCTCCATTGTCCTGACCGCTATTGGTGAAGAAGCCGTGTTGACCGCCATGTCTCGTCAAGAAGGCAAACTCGGTTTGATCTTCCTCGAAATGCGCCGCGCCGCCGAAGACCTTGTTAAACTGGTCGGATGAGCAAAAAGAAATTTTTTCACACATTGTTTACACCCCCAATAATGGGGAGGGCTTAAACGCCCTCCCCATTATCTTTGTATATCATGTCATTGCGAGGAGGGCGTTCTCCCCGACAAAGCAATCTTCACATCAGCAGGGAGATTGTTTCGGGCGAAAGAGCATCACCCTCGCAACGACATAACGGAGAATATATGACCACAAAATACTTATTTTTCACAGGCGGAGTTGTATCATCGGTTGGGAAAGGCGTGACCGCCGCAGCAATGGGATTGCTCTTGAAAGAGCGCGGATTCAAAGTCGCAGTACAGAAACTCGACCCGTATATCAACGTAGACCCGGGCACGATGTCGCCTTATCAACATGGCGAAGTATACGTCCTGGATGACGGCGCAGAGACCGACCTCGACCTCGGGCATTACGAGCGATTCATTGACATCCGCCTCAGCCGCGTCAGCAACTTCACAACGGGGCAAGTGTACGCGGAGACCATCGCCAATGAGCGGCGCGGAGATTATCTCGGCGGGACGATTCAAGTCATTCCACATATCACCAACGAAATCAAGCGGCGCATCCGGCTGGTGGAGAAAGAAACCGGCGCGGAGATTGTCATCCTTGAAGTCGGCGGAACCGTCGGCGATATCGAATCGCAACCGTTCCTCGAAGCCTTGCGTCAAATGCGAAACGAAGTGGGACGCGAAAATTGCCTCTTCGTTCACGTCACCTGGCTGCCGACCATCGGCGCGACGGGCGAAATCAAAACCAAACCTACGCAGCATTCCGTCGCCGCGCTGCGCTCCATCGGCATTTCACCGAACATCATCATCGCACGCGCAGACCAGCCAGTGGAAAAAAGCCTGTGCGAAAAAATCGCGCTGTTCTGCGATGTGGAAAAAGACTCAGTCATTCCCATGACAACTGCCGACGTTTTATACGAAGTTCCGCTGCTGCTGGAAGAAATGGGCGTGGGCGAATTGACCTTAAATAAACTTGGCTTAAAGGCAAAACGCAAGCCAGATATGGAACCGTGGAAAAAACTTGTGGAGACAGTCCGCAAGCCGAAACCAACTGTGAATGTCGCGCTTGTTGGAAAATACGTCGAACTGCAAGACGCGTACATGTCTGTCCGCGAGGCGTTGAAACATGCCGCCATTGCAAACGACGTGGAAGTAGAAATCAGCTGGGTTCATTCCGTTGACCTTGAAAAAGACAAGAGTTGGGATGTGATTAAAAAAGCCGACGCGATTCTCGTCCCCGGCGGGTTTGGCTCGCGCGGTATCGAGGGAAAAATTCTCGCGGCAAAATATGCGCGGGAGAACAAAGTCCCATATTTGGGATTATGTCTCGGAATGCAGGTGATGAGCATTGACTTCGCGCGCGGCGTTTTGAATTTGGAAGACGCAAACTCGTCCGAATTTGACCGCAGTTCCAGCAACCCCATCATTGACCTGATGCTCGACCAGCGTTCCATCACCGAAATGGGCGGAACTATGCGGCTTGGCTTGTATCCATGTATGCTGCAAAAAGGGACAAAAGCCGCCGCCGCGTATGGCGTTCCCAAAGTGGATGAAAGACACCGCCACCGCTTTGAGTTCAACAACAAATACCGCGCCGATTGTGAAAAGCATGGCATGGTCTTTTCCGGCTTATCGCCCGACGGGAATTTGGTAGAAATTGTCGAACTGGCAGACCATCCTTATATGGTAGCAAGTCAATTCCACCCCGAATTTTTATCGCGCCCAATGAATCCACATCCGCTGTTTGTGGGGTTGTTGAAGGCGGCGAAGGGAAAGAAGTGATGGCAACGCATGTTCTTCAAGATAAAGCAACCTCATTGCAAACACAGGAAATGCTGGCTGCATTTGCGGATATGCGGATGATTAAAGTCGTTGTTGATATTGAACGCGAAATTCTTGCTGGCGGAAGTGGAATGCATTACGAATGCGAACAACTATTATTGGATGATGGCAGCGCTCAGGAGAATTTATGGGGTGCAAACTGGTTTCCTGATGAACAGAGTATTGAATTCGAGTCCTTAATAAATATTCGCCCGCGCCAAAATCGAAGTATCCTTATTCAGGATGAAAACATTTGTCAAGAAGTTGAGCGTATTACGCGCAAATTTCTTGGAGGAATCACGCCATGACGACGTATCTTGAATCATTTACCAAAGAAACGCCCGCGCGGCAACTTGGCGCGCTTGCCGCTACGCTTGGACGAATTGCATCCTCTGCCGAAAAACCTGCGCGCGCAAAGGCTATCATTCCCATGCTTGAAGAATGCTTACAATTTGTTGAATGGATGGCTTTGCAACAGACAGAACCCGCCAATAGAGAATTGAGGGACCTAATCGTTATGCTTAAACTATGGCGCGATAGCTGGGAGCAAGCCCAGCTCAGCCCAGGGTTGCGAGCATTGTTGTCATTTCAAGCAAAGAAATGGTCAGAACAAGTATTAGAGTATTCTGGATTGTTGAATTAAGGCGCATCCACGCTAATCCGCCGTTTGTGGGGTTGTTGAAGGTGGCGAAGGGGAAAAGCGCAAAGAAATAGATGCAAAAAACTCCGGGCAATCAAAGCCCGGAGTTTTACTTTATGTTCACTTTGCAAAAATATCAAGGAAGCAACTTCTGATTCACCTTATCCGACTCTTCATCCAATTTGGCGACCTCGTCATCGGTCAAGCGCCAGCCTGCGCCGCCCGCGTTTTGCTCCGCCTGTCGGATATTCTTCGCGCCGGGGATGGGCAGCGCGCCTTTACAAATCAACCAATTCAACGCTACTTGCGAGACGGTTTTATCGCCATGATTGAGCGCAATTTCCTGCATCAAATCAATCAGCGGCGGGATGCGCTTTAACATCTCGGCATATTGCGCGCCGCGCACGCCTGCGGGCGGATTCTGCGCGGAGTATTTTCCCGTCAGCAATCCCATTTCCAGCGGCGAGTAGGCAATCAGGCGAATGCCCAAATCTTTGCAGCGCGCCAGCGTGCCGTCTTTCTCCGGGTCGCGGCGCAACAAACTATAGTGGACTTGATTCGACGCGAGCGGAATCCCATGACGCATCAAGGCGACATAAGCGCGAATCATTTTCCGCTCGTCGAAATTGGATACGCCCACAGTGCGCGTCCACCCGCGCTGAACACATTCTGCCATGCCGTCCATCATCGTCTCAGGGGACATCACCGGCGTTGACCAGTGAATTTGGTACAAGTCAACAGAGTCCAGTTTCAACCTTTCCAAGCTGCCTTTCAGCGCGCGCGGAATCGTTCCTGCGGTGAAACGCCAGGGCCAAGGGAAGAATTTGGTGGCAACCAAAACAGGCTGTTCGATTTCTTTGAGGAATTTCCCCAACAACCTCTCCGAATAGCCTGAGCCATAAATTTCAGCGGTGTCCACAAAACGGACACCCAAATTAAGCGAGACATCAAAAGTCTCACGGATTTCTTTATCTGTATGTGTCTGACCATAACCCCAGATGATTCGATCTCCCCACTGCCACGCGCCCAACCCCATCTCGACAGCGTGCAAAAAACGGTTCTCGTTGCTAACTTCGGTCATTGCGCCTCCACAAAATCTGGATTCCATCAAACAATCAATGGGCAATTCAGGCTGCAAGCAGCCTAACTCCAGAATGGGCTTGATTTTATCTTAAAAAACCCCGTCCTGAACAAATTCAGGTTACAATTCAGCCCGCTTAAAAATTTGATTTGGAACTGATGGAACGCGAGACCCTGTTTAAGAGAGACCTGACACCTAAATGTATACCCTACAAGTTATCGTGGGCTTGGCTCATTGAAAAATTTTTTGTACACGGATTTGACGGATGACGCGGATTGCACAGACAAAGACGGATAAATCTTAAAAAAATCCGTGAGAATCCGCGCCATCCGTGTACAAGATTTTTGGTTTTGAGTGAAATGTAGCCTTGTTTGGGCAAAAACAAGATGTCAGGTCTTATGCGGGGTTTGGCGCTCCCTGAGTTCCGGGAGGTTCCCCTATGTCCGCTTCAGTTTCACGGGATTTAGAATCCCCGGAAGAACTCAGCCGCAGGCTTGGCTTGAATTTTTCCGATTTATATTTGCTCGCGCGCGCCCTGACGCACAGCTCTTACGTCAATGAACATTCACAATCCGCCGAGGATAATGAGCGCCTTGAATTTCTCGGTGACGCCGTGCTGGATTTCATCGTCGGCGCGTGGGTGTTCAACCGCTATCCTGAAATGCCCGAAGGCGACTTGACCAAAATTCGCTCCGCGCTGGTGCGGAACGATCACCTCGCCAAGTTTGCGCGAAAACTCGACTTGGGACGCGCCCTGCGCCTCGGGCGCGGAGAATCCGCTTCGGGCGGAAAGGGACGCGACAGCCTGCTCGGTTCCACCTTTGAAGCGTTCATCGGCGCAATCTATATGGACAAAGGACTTGGGCTGGACGCTGTCGAAAAGTTCTTCACCCCCATGCTGGACGAACTGCGCGACTCCATCGTCAGCGAAACCTATGACTACAAAAGCATGTTGCAAGAACACACCCAAGCGGAAAAGCAAGGTTCGCCGCATTATCAAGTCGTCAACAAAACGGGACCCGAACACGCTGCCATCTTTGAAGTCGAAGTATCCATTCAAGGTGTGGTCAAAGGTCGCGGAACTGGCTCCAGCAAAAGCCTCGCCCAACACGCCGCCGCGCATGACGCGCTGGTAAAGATGGGTTTGGTGGACAGGTAAACAAGTAGACAAGTAAACAGGTATACAAGTACACAAGTAGACAGGTACACACGGAACACGGAACACGTACCACGCGCCATTTCCTAATCTCTAATCTCTATTCATCTATTCTCTAATCTCTATTCTCTAATCATCTAATCCCTTATCCCCCATGCCTCTCCGTCTAAAATCACTCGAACTGCAAGGTTATAAAACATTCGCCTCCCGCACGGTTTTTGAATTTGCCGCGGGTATCACCGCCATTGTCGGACCCAACGGCTCTGGCAAGTCGAACATTGCCGACTCCCTGCGCTGGGTTTTGGGAGAACAATCGTACACGCTGCTGCGCGGAAAGAAAACCGAGGACATGATTTTCTCGGGTTCGGAACATCGTTCCCGCGCGGGTATGGCGCAAGCCACCATCACCTTCGATAATACCGAACAATGGCTGCCTGTGGATTTCTCCGAAGTTGCGCTGGCGCGCACCGCGCACCGCGACGGTCACAACGAATATCTCATCAACGCGCAGCAAGTCCGCTTGCGTGAGATGAACGAACTGCTGGCGCAGGCTGGTCTCAGTGAGCGCACATACACCATCCTCGGGCAGGGACTTGTGGACGCTTCGCTCGCGCTCAAAGCCGATGACCGCCGCCGCCTGTTTGAAGAAGCCGCGGGCGTGGGACTTTATCGCTCGCGCCGCGATGACGCTTTGAAGCGGCTCGATACCACCGCCCGAAATTTGGAGCGCGTCCTCGACATCATGGCGGAACTCGAACCGCGTATCAAGAGTCTCGAACGTCAGGCAAAACGCGCCATCGAGTTTGCCCGCGCCCAGGCGGATATGAAATTGATTCTGCGCGAATGGTACGGTTATCACTGGCACCGTTCGCAAAAAGATTTGACCGACATCCGCGAAGGCGTGCGAATGCAGGAACTCCGCGTGCAGGACGCGCGCGTCGCGCATGAAAAAACTCAAGCCGAGTACATGGCTTTCCGCGAAAGACTTTCAGGACTGCGCGCGCAGTTGAACGGCTGGCACCGCGAATCTGCGGAACTGCACAACCAGCGCGAAGCCATCAGCCGAGAGCTCGCCGTCCTTGAAGAACGCCGCCGCGCGTTGACCAACACGCAGGCGACCATCCTCTCCGATCAGGAACATGCGACAAACGAGCTGCATTTGGCAAATGACCGCTTCCACGAATCGGAGCAGGATATTACGCGCGTTCAAAGCGAATTCGATGAAGCCAAACGCCAACTTGAAACCTGCAATCAGCAACTTGCCAGCCGCAACGCTGAGCGCGCCGCGCTGGAAGAAGAACTCGCGCAGGTGCGGAATCAAATCGAAAGTTTGAGTCAACAGCGGGCGGAGAATAACGCGCGGCTGGATGAACTCAAATCGCGTATCGAAGCGCAGAATCAAAAAATCGAAGCGACAAAAGCGGCAATCGCAAACGGCGAATCTTCTTTGTCAAAGGCGAAGGCACAATATGATTCCGCGCGTGAAGCGCGTGAACGCGCGCAAATCGCATTGCACGAAGCGGAAGAAAAAGCCGCCGCGAAAAAACGCGAGGTCGAATCCATTGAGAGTGAACGCCGCGCCGCGTTGGAGACTCGCACCAAACACGAATCAGACCACTCGCGCCATAAGGCGCAGCTCGAAGTGCTGGAACAATCCGAGCAATCGCTTGCGGGATATGCCGAAGGCGCGCGCTATCTTTTGGACGCCGCGCGTCACCCCGAGGGCAAACTCACCACGCGGGGCGCGTTGAGCGGCGCGCTCGATGTTCCCGCTGAACTTGAAACTGCCATCGCCGCCGCGCTGGGCGATACGCTCGACGCGGTACTGCTCGACGAAAATCAACTCGAAGACGCGCTGCTCTTGCTTGAGTCCGATGAGGCGGGCAGGGCGGCGTTGTTACCTGTCATTCAAGGTTCTGATGTTGTTGAAGTTCCTGATGTTTCTGAAGGATGTCTTGGAATTGCTTCTGAATTGGTTAACTCATCCGACGAGTTACGCGGCGCGGTGCGCTTGATGTTGGGGCAGACGCTCATCGCGCGGGATAGAGACGCCGCGCGGAAATTGATTCAGGGCTTGCCGACTCAAGCGCGCGTGGTGACTCTGCGCGGCGAAGTTTTCCGCGGCGACGGATTAATCATCGCGGGCAAGACCGCTTCATCTTCCACGCTGGGACGCTCGCGCCGCAAACGTGAATTGGAATCCGCGCTGGGTGAAATCATCGCGCAGTTGACTCAATCCAACGAGTCGGTGGAACGTTTGTCGAATCAACTCGCCAGCGGACAGCGCGAACTTTTGCAATACGAAACAGACGCGCGCGAAGCGAGAATCCGACTTGGTGAAATTCAAGAGACGGAGCAGCAATCGGGATTGGAATCCGAAGCCGCGCAGCGTCAACTCGAATGGCAGAAGAATCAACTCGCGCAGTTGGAATCCGAAATGGGAGAGGCGTCCGCGCTGCAACAGAAGACCAGCGAATCCCAGAACGAAGTGGAACATCGCTCGGCAGAATTTCAATCGCAGTTGAAGGATGTCGCGGCAAAGTTGCACGAACTCGCCGCCGATGAATTGCTCGAACAGGTTTCTTATTGGAGCACGCGCGTCGCCGTTGCGGAGCAAAGCGTTTCGGGCGCGGATATGAAAAAAGGGGAACGCGCAAATGAAATCACGCGGCTCGATTCGCGCCGCGTCGAATTGACCACGCGCTTGCATGAAATCGAAAATTCGTTGAACGGGCTCGATACGGAAAAGTCGCGTTTGCGTGAGAACGAAAGCAAACTGCATGTGCAAATCGAAGAAATGCGCGTGTTGATCGAGCCTGCCGAAAAAGATTTGGAAATGGCAGAGCAGGAAGAAACGCGCTTGCAGGAATCCGAAGCGAACGCGCAGAAAAACTTCGCAAACGCCGAGCGTTCCTACGGGCAGGTTCAACTGGAACACACGCGCAAGCAAGAGGCGTTGGACAATCTGCGCCAAAAAATCACGGATGATTTCGGCTTGGTGATGTTTGATTATGCCGCCGATGTTTCGGGACCTGTTCCGCTGCCGCTGGATGGCATGGTGGAGCAGTTGCCCATCGTGACTGAACTCGCGCCTGAAATCGAAGAGCAGTTGAATCATCACCGCGCGCAAATCCGCCGCATGGGACCGATCAACCCCGACGCAAAGACGGAATACGAGCAAGAGAAAGAACGCTACGAGTTTATGAAGACGCAGGTGGAAGATTTACGCAAAGCCGAAGCGGATTTGAAACAAGTCGTCGCCGAGTTGGATGAAATCACCATCAAGGAATTTTCGCGCACGTTCGACGCGGTGGATAAACAATTCCGCGAGACCTTTGTGCGTTTATTCGGCGGAGGCTCCGCGCGGCTGGCTTTGACCGACCCTGAGAATCTGGTCACGACGGGCATTGAAATCGAAGCGCGTTTGCCTGGTCGCCGCGAGCAGGGGCTTTCCATGCTCTCTGGCGGCGAGAGAAGTCTCACGGCGATTGCGCTGGTCTTTGCGCTGCTGAAAGTTTCGCCAACCCCCGTCTGCGTGATGGATGAAGTGGACGCCATGCTCGATGAAGCCAACGTGGGACGCTTCCGCGATTTGCTGATTGACCTGAGCAAGGATACGCAGTTCATCATCATCACACATAACCGCAACACCGTGCAAGCCGCGGACATCATCTACGGCGTGACGATGGGAAAAGATTCCGCGAGTCAGATTATCAGCTTGAAGCTGGATCAGGTCACGGATGAGATGTTGAAGAGAGCGTGATTCGTGGTACGTGGTGCGTGTTGCGTAACAAAAAGACTCTGGCGGAAGGTCAGAGTCTTTTTGTTTATCAGCGTCAGACCTGACAGGCGTTGCGCTGAGCGTGTTGAAGCGTTTCATCCTGGCAAGTGAGGCAGAAGTTCTGGCATTATGTCCGGAACTCATGCGGACCGAGTAATGATTGACGCTTTCCCGTTCGGAGGCATAGCCCCATTCTGAGAAAAACGGGTGGGGGCGGGGAGGGTTGTCTCAATACTGAGAATCTGATAACAGGGCATAAACAATTTTTTTCCGTCTACTATTCCATCATTTACCTGTAAATCCACAGTTTCTTGAGTATCGGGATTGCTAGCAGTTTGTCGGAGAGGATAAAAACTGCCCCGATTGCTGGTCTGGATTGCCAAATCCAGACCTAAACAACCGTAATTTTTGCAAAAACTTGCCAGATTTGGCAATCTGGCAAAGCAAAATGGGGTATCTTCCCAATATTTTGGGGATGGAAGATCACCGTTCCGAAGGTTTCCTCGAACAACAAGTTAAGCCACTCCAACCTTCGGAACGTTGCCCCTCTTTTTTGAGAAGATACAAAATGGGGATAGTTTAGGAACTTAGAAGTTAAGTCCTTGTTTTTTGTACAAGGATTTTTTAACACAA